>CAIYVC010000138.1 GCA_903929535.1 uncultured Caulobacteraceae bacterium
ATCCAGCAGCAGCAGATAGTTGCCCGGAGCCTTGGTCCTGTCGGCTCCCGTGGCGGCGGCGGCGAAGGCGGCGGCGGTCGGAGCCACGAAGGCACCGGCCTTATTCTTCATGTTGGCGTAGGTCAGGTTGTTCTGCTTGGCGAAGGCGTATTCGACGTAGCCGATCGAGCCGATCGTCTGCTTCACGAAAGCGGCGACGCCGTCGTTGCCCTTGCCGCCGATGCCGGTCGGCCATTCAACGGCGTCATTGCCGCCGACGCGCTGGGCCCAAGCCGCGTTCTGGTTCGCCAGATAGGTGGTGAACACGAAGGTGGTGCCCGAGCCGTCCGAACGGTGCACGACGGTGATCGGCAGGTTCGGCAGCTTCACGCCGGGGTTCAGCGAGGCGATGCGCGGATCACCCCAGGTCTTGACGTCGCCGATGAAGATGGCGGCCAGGACCGGACCGGTCAGCTTCACCGCGCCCGGCGCCACGCCCGGCAGGTTCATCACGGGCACGATGCCGCCCATGACCATCGGGAACTGCATTAGGCCGTTGGCTTCCAGGTCGGCCGGCTTCAGCGGCTTGTCCGAGGCGCCGAAATCGACGGTCTTGGCTTCGATCTGCTTGATGCCGCCGCCCGAACCGATCGCCTGGTAGTTCAGGCCGTTCTTGGTCTGGGCCTTATAGGCTTCGGCCCACTTGGCGTAGATCGGAGCGGGGAAGGTCGCGCCGGCGCCCGAGATATCGGCGGCCAGGGCTTGAGCTCCCATGCTCGCGGCGGAAACGGTCGCGACAAGGGCGATGGCGGAGGTCTTGAACATGGAAATCTCCCGTGAAGGCAATCCCCCGATCACCTTGAGCAACGCCTCCGATATCCACGGGCAATAACAGTTTGATGACGGTTGCGATCACATCCCGTGAAAGGGGCGCGCCGGCAGGCCGCGCCCTGCGCGCCCTGACGGCGAAACCTTTGTGACAGTTCGTCGTCGATGATTCGGAGAGCGCTTGCAAAAGCCGCAGGGCGCGCGCATTGGCTCGCCGTTACCCGGCCCGACCGTTGACAGGCGGCTACCGGCCACCCCACCTTCCCGCCTTCGCCGTCACACGGACGCGATCAACCCCCGAGCGCCCAGCACCATATGAAAGTCGTCGTCGTCGAGAGCCCGGCCAAGGCCAAGACCATCAACAAGTATCTGGGCTCCGACTATACCGTGCTGGCCAGCTACGGGCACGTCCGCGACCTGCCGTCCAAGGACGGATCGGTGCAGCCGGACGACGACTTCGCCATGACCTGGGAGGTCGATCCCAAGTCGGCCAAGCGCATCAACGACATCGCCGACGCGCTCAAGGGCGCCGACCGCCTGATCCTGGCCACCGACCCGGACCGCGAGGGCGAGGCCATCTCCTGGCACGTGCTGGAGATCCTCAACAAGAAGAAGGCGGTCAAGGGCGCGGCGGTCGAGCGGGTGGTGTTCAACGCCATCACCAAGTCCTCGGTCACCGAGGCGATGAAGCATCCGCGCGCCATCGATATGGAGCTGGTCGACGCCTATCTGGCGCGGCGGGCGCTAGACTATCTGGTGGGCTTCACCCTGTCGCCGGTGCTGTGGCGCAAGCTGCCGGGCTCGCGCTCGGCGGGACGGGTGCAATCGGTCGCCCTGCGGCTGGTGGTCCAGCGCGAGATCGAGATCGAGCAGTTCAAGACCCAGGAATACTGGACCGTGGAGGCCGACGTCAGCGCCGGCTCCGACCCCTTCCTGGCCCGGCTCTACAAGCATGACGCCAAGCGGCTGACCAAGTTCGACCTGAACAACGAAACTCTGGCCCACGCCGCCCGCGCCGCCGTCGAAGCGGGCGAGTTCAAGGTGTCGTCGGTCGAGAAGAAGCCGGCCAAGCGCTCCCCTGCCCCGCCCTTCACCACCTCGACCCTGCAACAGGAAGCCTCGCGCAAGCTCGGCTTCTCGGCCCAGCGGACCATGCAGGCGGCGCAGAAGCTCTACGAAGGCATCGATATCGGCGGCGAGACCGTGGGTCTCATCACCTATATGCGGACCGACGGCGTGCAGGTGGCCCAGGAAGCCATCGTCGAGGCGCGTCAGGTGATCGCCGGCCGCTACGGCAAGGACTACGTCCCCGAGCAGCCGCGCTACTACAAGACCAAGGCCAAGAACGCCCAGGAGGCGCACGAAGCCATCCGCCCCACCAGCCTGGCCCGCAACCCCGGCTCTCTGCGTCTGGATGGCGACCTCGGTCGCCTCTATGAGCTGGTTTGGAAGCGCATGATCGCCAGCCAGATGGAATCTGCGCGCGTCGAGCGCACCACCATCGATCTGGATACCGCCGACGGAAAGACGGGCCTGCGCGCCACCGGTCAGGTGATCCTGTTCGACGGCTACATGGCCGCCTATGAGGAAGGCCGCGACGATGTGGCCAAGCATACGGGCGATGAGGACGACGACACCGGCCGTCTGCCGATCGTGGCCGAGGGCGCTATGGGCCGGGTGCTGAAGGCCCGCGCCGACCAGCACTTCACCGAACCGCCCCCGCGCTATTCGGAAGCCAGCCTGGTCAAGAAGATGGAGGAGCTCGGCATCGGCCGGCCCTCGACCTACGCCTCGATTCTGACGGTGCTGCGCGACCGCGCCTACGTCCACATGGACAAGAACCGCTTCATCCCGGACGACAAAGGCCGCCTGGTCACAGCCTTCCTCGAACAGTTCTTCCGCCGCTACGTGGAGTACGACTTCACCGCCGCCCTGGAAGAGAAGCTGGACAAGGTTTCCGCCGGCGAGCTGCCCTACAAGGAGCTGCTGCGCGACTTCTGGAAGGACTTCCACGCCGCCGTGGGCGAAATCGGCGACCTGCGCGTCAGCCAGGTGCTGGATTCTCTCAACGAGGCCTTGGGCCCGGTCATCTTCCCGCCCAAGCCCGACGGCTCCGACCCGCGCATATGCCCGACCTGCGGCACGGGCAAACTCAGCCTGAAGACCAGCCGCTTCGGCGCCTTCATCGGCTGCTCCAACTATCCGGAGTGCCGCTACACCCGCCCCATCGCCACCCCCGAGGGTGGTGAAGGCGAAGCGGCGGGCGGCGACCGCGAACTGGGGCTGGACCCAGCGACCATGGAGAAGGTCTGGCTGAAGGACGGTCGGTTCGGCCCCTATGTGCAGCTGGGCGAAGGCGACAAGCCGCGCCGCTCAAGCCTGCCCAAGGGCTGGACACCGGGCTCCATCGACCTGGATCAGGCCCTGCGTCTGCTCAGCCTACCGCGTGAAGTGGGCAAATCGCCGGACGACGGCAAGCCGATCCTGGCGGGTCTGGGCCGCTACGGTCCCTACGTCCAGCACGACAAGACCTACGCCAGCCTCGCCAATATCGAGGAAGCCTTCGACGTCGGCCTGAACCGCGCCATCACCCTGATCGCCGAGAAGCTGGCGGGCGGCGGGCGCGGGGCGCGCGGCGGCGCGGCTGCGGCTCTAAAGGATCTGGGCGAGCACCCGACCACCGGCAAGCCCGTGCGCATCCTGGCCGGCCGCTTCGGCCCCTACATCAAGCATGAGAACACCAACGCCAATGTCCCGCGCGGCAAGGATCCGCAGGACGTGACGCTGGAAGAGGCCGTCGCCCTGATCGCCGAACGCGAAGCCAAGGGCGGCGGGACCAAGAAGAAGCCGGCCCGCAAGGCCGCGGCGCCCAAGCCGCTGACGGCCAAGACGGTCAAGGCCAAGTCACCGGCGGCCAAGAAGAAGGCGGCGGCGAAGAAGAAGGCCCCGGCCAAGAAACCCGCTGCCAAGGCCTAATAACCGGCTATCGGGCACTTTACCGCCTATAGGTCATTTTTTGCGTGGCGGCTGTTGCGGGAAGGCGCCGCCGCCCTCATGCTCTCGTCCAAAGCCCCAGTAAGGGGCGGGACCGGGGAGAGACGACCATGGGCGACATCCGCCGCAAAACCATCCTGTCGACCGCCGCTCTCGGATCCGGCGTCCTCCTGCTGTGCAGCGCGGCCGCTCCGGCCAAGCAGCCGCTGCCGAACTGGGAAGGCATCTGGCAGAAGGTCGGGGCCGCCAGCAGCAACTACGATCAGGCCGTCCCCCAGAACCAGGTCGAGCACCCGCCCCTTACGCCGAAGTACCAGGCGATCTACGACAAGCGACAAGCCGACCGCGTGGGCGGCCGCGCGACCGGCGATCCCCAGGCCAACTGTGTTCCCCCTGGCATGCCCCGGGTGATCCGCCAGCCCTATCCCCGCGAGTTCGTGATCACGCCCCACGTGGTCTACGTCCTGAACGAACAGGACCACGCCGGCACCCGCCGCATCTTCATAGATGGCCGCAAGCATCCGGCGGCAGAAGAACTGGATCCCACCTTCCTCGGCCACTCCATCGGCCATTGGGAGGGCAAGGGCGCCAAGCAGACCCTGGTGGTCGATACCGTCGGCATCCGCGCCGACACCGTGTTCGACACCACCGGCATCCCGCACAGCGACAAGCTGCGGGTGGTCGAGCGCATCTGGCGCAAGAGCAAGAACCTCATCGACGACGAGACCACCATCATCGACCCGGACGCCTTCACCAAACCCTGGGTCATGACCTTCGAGTTCCAGAACAAGGCGCCCGAGGGCTGGAACATCTCCGAATACATCTGCGCCGAGAACAATCGAAACGGGGCTGACGCCAGCGGCGCCACGGGTTCCGGCGCGAAGAAGTAGCAGCTGCCTCTGCGCAAGCGGATTCAGGTGAACGGCGTGCATTGGTGGACGCGGACTGTCCGTCCCGCGTTACAGTGACTGACCGACTCAAGGATCCGTTTTGCCCAAGCCCCCCAGACCCCCGCGCGCCCAAGGGCTGCCCGACCGCGACACCCTCATCAAGGTGCTCCGCGAGCGCGGTGAAGCGGACGTGGGGGATCTGGCCCAGGAATTCGGCCTGAAAGGCGGCGAGCGACGGGCCCTGCGAGAGATGCTGCGCTCCCTGCAGTCGGAGGGCTCTTTGGGCAAACGCGGCCGCAAGGGCTTCTCGGAAGCCGGCGCCCTGCCCCCGGTCGGCGTGGCCGACGTTGTGGAGAAGGATTCCGACGGCGACATGTGGGTGCGGCTGGTCAAGGCCGGCTCAGACGCCCCGTCCGTGCGCCTCGCGCCCGGCAAGGACGAGAAGACCGGCGGCGCGCCGGGCCTGGGCGACCGGCTGCTGGTTCGCTTCGACAAGCAGGAGAACGGCGAGGTCGTCGCCAAGCTGATCAAGAAGCTCGGGGCCGCCGCCCAGAAGGTGTTGGGCGTGATCCGCAAGCAGCGCCGGGAAGTGCGGGTCGAGCCTGTCGACCGCAAATCCAAGGAAAGCCTGCTGCTGTCCGAGCACGACGGGGCGCAATATCAGGACGGCGATCTGGTGCTGGCCCAGGCCGGGACCTCCGACCAGCGGTATGGGCCCAAGCGGGGCAAGGTGCTGGAAGTGGTCGGGCGCGAGGACCAGCCCAAGGCCGCCTCCCTGATCGCCATCTTCGCCCATTCCATCCCGATGGGCTTTTCCGAAAACGCCGAGGCCGAGGCGGAAGCCGCCCAGCCTCCCACCCTGACGGGCCGCGAGGACCTGCGCGAAGTCCCCTTCGTCACCATTGACCCGATGGATGCCCGCGATCACGACGACGCGGTCTACGCCGAGCCGGACACGGATCCCAAGAATCCCGGCGGCTGGATCGTCTGGGTCGCCATCGCCGACGTCTCCGCCTATGTCCGCCCAGGCTCGGCTCTGGACCGCGAGGCGCGTGAGAAGGCCAATTCGGTCTACTTCCCCGACCGGGTCGAGCCGATGCTGCCCGAGCGCCTGTCCAATGGACTATGCAGTCTGCGCCAGGGCGAGAACCGCGCCTGCATGGCCGTGCGAATGGTGTTCGACGCCAAGGGCCGCAAGACCGGCCACAAGTTCACCCGCGGCCTGATGCGCTCCGCCGCCAAGCTGGCCTACGAGCAGGCCCAGGCGGCCATCGACGGCGAGCCGGACGACACGACCAAGCCCCTGCTCAAGACCATCATCGAGCCCCTGTGGGCCGCCTACCGCTGCATGCTGATCGGCCGCCAGGCCCGCCAGCCGCTCAACATCGAAAGCCTGGAACGGCGCATCGTCATCGGCGAGGACGGCAAGGTCGCCTCCATCGAGCCCCGCAAATCCCTCGAAGCTCACAAGCTGATCGAGGAGATGATGATCCAGGCCAACGTCTGCGCCGCCGAAACCCTGGAGCAGCGCGGCTCGCCTCTGATCTATCGGGTGCACGACGCCCCCAGCATGGAGAAGCTGCAGGCCCTGGCCGACTTCCTGGGCACTCTGCAGATGCCCTGGAACAAGGGCGAGGCCCCGCGCACCGACCGCTTCAACCGTCTGCTGGCCGAGACCCGCGAGGGACCGCACGCCGAGATCGTCAACGAGGTGGTTCTGCGCACCCAGATGCAGGCCCACTACAGCCCCGACAACATCGGGCACTTCGGCCTGAACCTGGACCGTTACGCTCACTTCACCTCGCCGATCCGCCGCTACGCCGACCTGATCGTGCACCGGGCCCTGATCCGGGCGCTGAAACTGGGCGACGACGGGCTGTCGGACTGGGACGTCAAGAATCTGAAGGACACCGCCGACCACATCACCCAGGCCGAGCGCCAGGCCATGGCCGCCGAACGCGACGCCACCGACCGCTATGTCGCCGCCTATCTGTCCGACCGGGTCGGCGCGACCTTCGAAGGACGCATCACCGGCGTCACCCGTTTTGGCCTGTTCATCCGCCTGGCCGAGACCGGGGCGGACGGCCTCGTGCCGATCCGCAATCTCGGGGACGAGTATTTCACCCACGACGACCGCGCCCACGCCCTGGTCGGCGACAAGACCGGCGCGCGCTGGCGGCTGGGATCGGCGGTAACCGTCAAGCTGGTGGAAGCCACGCCGATCACCGGCGGCCTGCTGTTCGAGATGATGAGCGAACCGGATCCGCGCGACCCCAACGCCCCGCTGCCGCGCCTGGGCATCCGCCCGCGCGGTTCGGGCCGTCCGGGCGGCCCCAAGCCCGGCCCAGGCCCTCGCGGCCTGCCGCGCGGGGTCAGCCGCAGCGCCAAGGGCCAGAAGCGGCGCCGCTGACGTGAGGGCGTGCGCGACCTTCGCCGGCGTCATCGTCCTGGCCCTTTTCGCGGCCGTCTTCGCACTGCGGCCGCCCTCCCCGGCCCCCGCCAACGCCCCGCCCTCGGCCTTCTCCGCCGCCCGGGCCATGCCCGACGTGAACGCCATCGCGCGCGCGCCCCATCCGATACGGTCCGCCGAGCAATCGCGGGTGCGCGACTACCTGTTCGGGCGGATGGTCGCGCTCGGCCTCACGCCCCAGCTGCGCCCCGTCGATAGCGAAAAGGGAACGCTGTTCAACATCCTGGGCGTCTTGCCGGGCGCTGATCCCAAGGCGCGCGCGCTGCTCCTGATGGCCCACTACGATTCCGTCCCCCCGGGCCCCGGAGCGGCGGACGACGGCGCGGGTGTGGCGGCGGTGCTGGAGACGGTCCGCGCCCTGGCCGCCTCCGGCCCACAGGCTCGCGACGTGATGGTGCTGCTGACCGACGGTGAGGAGCCGGGTCTGTACGGCGCCAAGAGCTTCTTCACCAACGACCCTGCCAGCGCCCACGCCTGGATCGCCATCAACCTCGAAGCCCGGGGAAATCGCGGCAAGGCGGTGATGTTCGAGACCAACCGGCAGGGCGGCGCTCTCGTCGGCCTATTGACCCGCTCGGGCGCGCTGACCGGCGCCAGCTCTTTGATGCCTGACCTCTACCGCCGCCTGCCCAACGACACCGACCTCTCCCCGGCGCTGCAGCGGGGCGTGGCCGGGATCAACTTCGCCTTCTTCGGCGGCCTGGACGCCTATCATGGCCCGTCAGACACCCCAGAACGGCTGGACAAGGGCAGCCTGCAGTCCATCGGCGATCAGGCCCTGGCCGCCGCCCGCGTCCTGGCCACGACGCCTGCCCTACCCGGCCGAGCGCTCGACCAGGTCTACGCCGACATCCTGGGCGGCCCGATCCTGACCTACCCTGCCGACGCCGGCTGGCTGATCATCGCCGCGGCGATCGTCTGCATCGCCATCGCCGCCTGGAACGGCCTGAAGCGCGACGAGACGGGGATCGCGGGCGTCTCAGGCGGCTTCGGAGCATTCGCCGGCCTCATAGCGGTGCTGATCCTTGTCCTGCCGGGCGACGGCCTGATCCGCTCGCAGATCGCCGGACGGCATCTGGCGCCCTTCCTGCGCCGCGGCGCCGAAGTCCTGACGGGCGCCGCCCTTCTGGCCGCCGGACTGGCCCTGGTCTGGTTCTGGCTGGCTTCCAAGGCCCTGCGCCCTGCCAGCCTGCGCCTGGGCGCCCTCAAGGTTCTGGCCCTGCTCGCCGTCTTCCTCCAGCTCACCGCGCCGCTGGACGCCTTCATGGTGGCCTGGCCCCTGCTGCTGGCCGCCATCGCGGTCGCCTTCGCCGACAGGCCCCTCATCGCCACTCCCTTCGCCCTGGCGGGCTTGGCCCAGGTCTTCTACTGGGCCGGACTGCTGTTCGCTCTGATCGGCCAGACGACCCCGGCTATCCTGGTTCCCATCTCGGCCGTCAGCGTCGCCCTTCTGCTGGCTGTCGCTCCGACGCCGGGCCGAATGGCCGCACTGGTTGGAGGCGCCGTGGCGATGGTAGGCTTAGCTCTGACGCTGGCCGCCATGCGCGCGTAAGCCCGCCGTTGACTTCGGCCGGTTCCTGAGTATGTTCCGCCCTCTTCGATTTTCCGGCTGGAGCGGTGTCTCCGCTCGCCCGCAAGGACCTGGATTATGGCTAAACCGGCTTCCATTAAGATCCGCCTGAACTCCACGGCGGATACCGGCTTCTTCTACGTCACCAAGAAGAACGCCCGCACCAAGACCGACAAGATGGTGCTGAAGAAGTACGATCCCGTCGTGCGCAAGCACGTCGAGTTCAAAGAAGGCAAGATCAAATAGGCTTGGCGTTCAACGCCTTGAGCTTAAGCGCCCGCCCTCACCGGCGGGCGTTTTGATTCTGGGTTAGCCCCGGTCGGGCGACCTGCTAGACGTGATTCATGGCTGAACTCGACGTCTCTTATGACCCTCTGACACCCGTACCGCAGGCGCGCCGGGTGTTCGCCGCCGCCGACGCCTTCTCTCTGTGGTTCAGCCTGGGCATCGGCCTTTTGGTGCTCCAGGCCGGCGCCTTCCTGGTCCCTGCCCTCAGTCTCGGCGCGGCTCTCATGGCCATCGTGACGGGCTCGGTCCTGGGCGCGCTGCTCCTGGCCGCCGCGGGCGTTGTCGGCGCCGACACCGGTCTTTCCGCCATGGGCTCGCTCAGGCCCTCGCTCGGCGCACGCGGCGCGGCTATCCCGGCGGTGCTGAACGCTGTCCAGCTTGCCGGCTGGGGCGCGTTCGAGATCATCGCCATGCGCGATTCCGCCGACGCCCTGGGCAAACAGACCTTCGGCGTCTCTAGCCCACTGCTCTGGACCCTGCTGTTCGGCGCCTTGGCGACCTGGCTGGCGATGATGGGACCGGTCTCCTTCGTCCGCCGCTTCCTGCGCGCCTGGGGCCTGTGGCTGCTGCTGGGCGGCGCGGGATGGCTGACGTGGCGGCTGCTGGCCGATCACGATCTGGCGGCGCTGATGGCCCGGCCCGGAACCGGCGGCATGAGCTTCGGCGCGGGCGTGGACCTGGTGGTCGCCATGCCTCTGTCCTGGCTGCCCCTGATCGGCGACTACACCCGCTTCGGCCGCTCACCCGGCGGCATGTTCCGGGGCAGCGGCGGCGGCTATCTGCTAGCCAACATCTGGTTCATGAGCCTGGGCGCCGCCTACGCCCTCCTGGCCGGCGGCGGCGAGAGCCTGCTGTTGACCGCCCTGGCCGCCAGCGGCGGCGGGGTGGCGCTGCTGCTGATCGTGATCGACGAGACCGACAACACCTTCGCCGACATCCACTCTGCCGCCATATCCACCGCGACCCTGGTCAAGGCGCGCCCGGCCCGGCTGGCGCTGGTGTTCGGCGTCATCTGCACGGCCATTGCCCTGCTGGCTCCCATCGCCAGATACGAGAACTTCCTGCTGCTGATCGGCTCGGTGTTCGCGCCCCTGTTCGGCGTGCTGCTGGCGGACCACTTCGTCATCCGCCGGCGGCGGGCCGGGCCGGACGCCGAGAGCCTGAACCTGCCGGGCCTGCTGGCCTGGACCATCGGCATCGCGGCCTATCAGGCGCTCAGCCGTCTTGCGCCCGATACCGGCGCGACCCTGCCCGCCTTCGCCGTATCGGCAGTGGCCTATGTCGGATTTCGTATGGCAGGTCGGCGCAAGGCCTACGCCTAGGCCGCGGAGGCGATGACCCGGTTACGCCCAGCCGCCTTGGCTTCGTAGAGGGCCGCGTCGGCGCGCTTGAGCAGGGCTTCGGGAGTATCGTTCTCGTCGTGCATC
The DNA here is from genome assembly GCA_903929535.1 of uncultured Caulobacteraceae bacterium. GTDB lineage: Bacteria > Pseudomonadota > Alphaproteobacteria > Caulobacterales > Caulobacteraceae > BOG-938. The sequence continues at coordinate 10,447 of CAIYVC010000138.1, forward strand.
CCGGCTACGCCGATGGAGATGGTCACGGTCAGCAGCTCCGAGCCCCCCGCCACGCGGAACGGCGAGCCGGAAATGTAGCGGCGGATGCGCTCGGCGATCATGTGCGCCGCCTCGACCGTGGTGTCGGGCATGATGGCCACGAATTCCTCGCCGCCGTAGCGGCACGGCAGATCGATGGCGCGGACATTGGACGCCAGGCGCACGGCGAACTCGCGCAGCACCTCGTCGCCCACGTCGTGGCCGAAGCTGTCGTTGATCTTCTTGAAGTGGTCGATGTCCAGCAGCAGGGCCGCCACCGGCGCCCCGCCCTTGGCCGCGCGCTGGCTCAGCGCATCCAGCTGGCCGAACATGTAGCGGCGATTGTGCAGGCCCGTCAGCGGGTCGGTGACCGCCAGCTCCAGCGAATTGTCGAGGTTGTTGCGCAGCAGGTCGGTGTAGCGCTTGCGCTTGATCTGGGTGCGGGCGCGGGCCGACAGCTCCTGCGGATCGATGGGCCGGGCCAGAAGGTCGTTGATCCCAAGCTCCAGCGCCTTGACCGCGCGGGGACGGTCGTCCGGGTCGAAGATGGCCAGGATCGGCAGGTTCCGGGTCGCCTCGTCCGAACGGATCATGGCGGCGAAGCGCAAGCCGTCGAAGGAGCGCGCGGCGGTATTGACGATCACCAGATCGACCGGCCCCCGCACGGCCAACGCCGCCTTCTCGATGCTGGATTCCACGATGGGCCGTTGTTCCAGAGACAGTTCGGCCATGATCCGCGCGCACTGGCGCTCGTTGTCGTCAACGATCACCACCCGGCCGCCGGAGCCGCCCATGCGGGAAGCCACGCCGCCGATAACGCCCATTCGCCGGCCGGAAGCCTCGCGTTCGCGCAGCTCGTCGATCACCAGCTTCAGCCGGGTCAGGCTGCGCACCCGGGCGAACAGCACCACGTCGTCGATCGGCTTGGTCAGGAATTCGTCGGCGCCGGCCTCCAGGCCCGCGATCCGGTCGGCGCGGCCATCCAAAGCGGTGATCAGCACCACCGGGATGTGGCGGGTCGAGGCGTCTTCCTTCAGCCGGCGGCAGACCTGGAAGCCGTCCATGCCGGGCATCATGACGTCCAGCAGGATGATGTCGGGCTTGTCGGCGGCGGCCATGGCCAGGGCGGTGACGCCGTCCGTGGCGCTGATGACCTCATAGTATTCGGCGGACAGCTTGGCTTCGAGCAGCCGGACGTTGGCTTCGATGTCGTCGACCACAAGGATCCGAGCCGTCATCGCAACACCCCTAGTCCAAAAACTTGCGCACTGTGGACAGGAACAGCCCGACCGAGATGGGCTTGGACAGATAGGCCTCGCAGCCCCCCTCGCGGATGCGTTCCTCGTCACCCTTCATGGCGAAGGCGGTGACCGCGATCACCGGAATCTTGGCCAGATCGTCGTCTTCCTTGAGCCACTTGGTGACTTCCAGGCCGGAAATCTCGGGCAGCTGGATGTCCATGAGAATCAGATCAGGGCGGTGCTGACGGGCCAGAGACAGCGCCTGCAGCCCTTCGCGGGTCTCCAGCGTCTGGTACCCCTGGGCCTCGAGCAGATCATGAAAGAGCTTCATGTTCAGCTCGTTATCCTCGACGATGAGGACGGTCTTGGTCATTGCACAACCTGCTGGCGGCCGGATCACAGCGTCCCGGCTCGGCCTTCTGTCAGCGAGTCATCCCACGATATCCTTACCTTGCCGTTAGCCGTGGGGATGCGGGCGGGTCTGGACGGCTTTCTCCGAGATGTTCTATGTTCGTTCGGGAATTCAGGCGTGGGGGACGCGCATGAAACGATTGGCGCTTTTGATTCTTGCGGTTGGCTTTGTGGCGAACAGCCTCGCGGAGGCAGCCGAACCGGACAAACCTACACTGTCGGTAGCCAGAATAACGTCCAGCATTCCCGAAGGCCAAAAGTGGGGCTGGCTTTCTCCATCGAGTGGTCTGTTTGGATGCTTCAAGAGCGCTGAAGGCAAGGACCTCCTTTGGGGAACAACCGCAGGCCGCCTGAACCCGCGAGGATTTGAGCAGCCCGCTCGCGAAGAACTGAAGCGCGAAGGGTTCTCCATTGCCGGCGATGCGACAGATCCTTTCGCAGCCAAAAGCGCCGGCGATTTTGCTCTCGGCGGAACAATCACAGCGTTGAACAGCGCCTTGTGCGTAGGTATCCGCGATGCCGGTAAGGCGATGGGGTCGGCATCGCTGCAGATCGACTGGCAGGTCTATTCGAATTCGGAACGTCGGGTGATCGCGAAGGTCCACACTGCTGCCGATTACAAAGCTCCCAATTTTGCTCCGGGCGGCGCCGAACATATCTTGTTCCAGGCGCTTGCCGACAGCGTGAAGCAGTTGACGGCATCCTCAGATTTCAACGAGGCCATCGCCCGTCGCCCAAATGGCCCCGCAAAGGAAGCCTCATCGCAATCTGAAAAGACGACCTTGCCGCTCGCGGGCTCCGCGGCGGCCAAACCGATGAAGATCAGCGATGCGGTGGGTTCGGTCGTCCTTATCCTGTCGGGCGGAGGGCACGGCAGTGGATTCCTGGTGTCTTCGGACGGATATCTGATAACCGCCGAGCACGTCGTGGGCACGGACAGGTTCGTCAAAATCCGCTGGTCCGATGGCCTGGAAGGCGTCGGCGAGGTCATCCGCATCGACAAGCGGCGCGACGTGGCCTTGATCAAAACCGATCCGCGCGGCCGCCAGCCCCTAGCTCTTCGCCGGCAGATGCCGCAACCCGGCGACACCGTCTTCGCTATCGGCGCGCCCATCGACCCGAAGCTGCAAAACACCGTCACCCGAGGCGTGGCTTCGGCCAATCGGATCATGGACGGTTTCAGCTTCATCCAGAGCGACGTGACGGTCGACCCCGGCAACAGCGGCGGCCCTCTATTGGACGAACAGGGTGAGGTGCTCGGCTTCAC
>CAIYVC010000139.1 GCA_903929535.1 uncultured Caulobacteraceae bacterium
GGACCAGGGCGTGGTTGGCGATGACGATGTCCGCCCGCTTGGAGGCGCGCACCGACTTCTCGATGAAACACGCCCGGTAGTGCAGGCAGCCGGCGTGGATGCATTCGCCGCGCCGGTCCACCAGGTTGGCGGCGCCGGCCTGGGCCCCCGCGCCCACCGCGAACAGGGTCGGCAGCCAGGCGGGGAAGTCGCCGCCGGTCATGTCCCCGTCCCGCGTCGCCCGCGCCCAACGGGCGGCCAGGGCGATGCCGATCAGGTCGCCGTTGCCGAGCTGAGCGGCGTTGACCGACTCCTGCAGGTTGAGAAGGCAGAGGTAGTTCTCGCGGCCCTTCCTCACCACCGCCTTGGAGGCGCGGATGGCGGGGTCGGGGTAGATGGCGTGGCTCTCGCGCTCGATCTGGCGCTGCAGGGCGCGGGTGTAGGTCGAGACCCAAACGGCGGGGCCGTTGGCTTCCGCCCACAGGCTGGCCGGCGCCAGATAGGCCATGGTCTTGCCGACGCCGGTGCCGGCCTCCGCCAGCATCATGCGCGGCTCGCCCTCGCGCTCGCGAGGCTGGAAGGCGAAGGCGGCTTCGGCGGCGAATTCGGCCTGGGTCGGGCGCGCCTCGTCCAGGCCCGCGCGGGCGAGCAGCTCCGCCAGCCGCGCGCGGGCGGCCTCGGGCTCGACGGGACGCGTGCCGGACTCGCCGGGCGGCGCCTGATCCTCCCACTCCGGAATGCGGCCCCAGACCTCCAGGCCGGAGCCGCGCCAGCCCTCGCGCACCGGCTTGGAGCGCAGCGCCATGACCAGCGCCGGGGCCCAGGCCCAGCCAGCCCGGCCCATGGTCTCGGCCAAAGCCAGAGCCTCCTCGCGGGTCGGCCAGGGATGTTCGGCGACCTCGGCCAGGAGCTGGCGGCAGGCCGTCTGCAAGGTGGAGGCCTGATCGGCGGGGGTCAGGGGTTCGGGCAAACCCAGCGCCTGGGCCAGACCCACTGCGGAGGGGGCGGCGAAGCGGGCGGGCCGGACAAAGGCATAGAGCTCCAGCGCATCGAACAGGTCGCGCGAACGGGGCGGAGCGGAGAGGCCCAGGCGCCGGGCGGTCAGGGCGGCGTGGGCGACCAGAGCCGAACCGCTCTCCATCAGGTCGCGAGCTTCGGGCGCCCGCACCGGACGCGCGCCCGCGCCATCGGCGATCGCCGCCTTGGGTCCGGGCAGGACCACCAGGGCAGGCGCAAGATCGAGACTCGAGGAAAGGGCGTTCACGACTCTCTAGATAGCCGCTCCGCGCCGGAAACGGAACGAGAACGGCGTCCTATCGCCACCGCCCCGAGCCCCAGCAGGTAGAAGACCACCAGGAACACCGCCGCGTTCATCAGGGCGCGCGGATAACCCAGCCTGTCCGCGTCGGCGAAGAAGTAGGGGTAGCGGTGGGTCAGCGCCCCACGCTCCAGGGTCCACAGGGTGTAGACCGCCGGCACGATCAGCCAGGCCAGAGGGTGGCTCCAGCGCAGGTCGCTGCTCGGGGTGAATACCAGCCAGACGACGATGAACAACAGCGGTCCCACGACGTGCAGGCCGATGTCCGCGACCAGCGCGAGGCCGTGCGGGTCGCCGCGCAGCAGCAGCTGATAAGTCACCGCCGTCACCAGCAGATAGATCGATCCAGAGGCGAACATGGCCGGACGGGCAAGGCGCGAGGCGGGCCGTACGAGGGCGGCTATGCAGACGGCGGCGGCGATGACGTTGCTGAGGATGGTGAAGTAGCTGAGGGTGTCGAGGAGGCGCCAGATCACGCTCTGGTCTAGGTGGGTGCGGGTCAGGTTCAGCCACAGCCGCAGCAGGAAGGCCCCGCCGCACACCGCCGCCGTGGCCGCCAGCAACCGTTCCCGCGCCGTCTTGAGCCCCATGACCCCACGTCCACAATTCGCCGCACCATATACGCTGATGGCGACGCCTTCACCCGGTGAAACAGAACGGGAACGTGTTATAGGGCCTTGGTGACCAAACCGGCGATCTCCGTTGAGCAAGACGAACGGCTGCTCCCGCCGCGCTTCATGGCGTGGTTCGAGGGCCGTGGCTGGGCGCCGCGCAGCCATCAGCTGGCGATGGTGCAAAAGGCGCGCGAGGACAAAAGCACCCTGCTGATCGCGCCCACCGGCGGCGGCAAGACCCTGGCCGGGTTTCTGCCGAGCCTGATCGAGCTTGCCGAGCGGCCCCGCCGCAACGACCCGGCGCCCGTGGGCGTGCACACCCTCTACATCTCCCCGCTGAAGGCCCTGGCGGTGGACGTGGCGCGCAACCTGACCCAGCCGATCGCCGAGATGAAGCTGCCGATCACGGTGGAATCGCGCACCGGCGACTCCAGCGTCTCCAAGAAGCAGCGCCAGAAGCTGCATCCGCCGGACATCCTGCTCACCACCCCCGAACAGCTGGCCCTGTTCTGCGCCTGGGAAGGCTCGCGGCTCTATTTCGAGGACCTGAAGACCGTCATCATCGACGAGATCCACGCCGTCCATGCCTCCAAGCGCGGCGACCTGCTGTCCCTGGGCCTGGAGCGGCTGCAGCAGTTCGCGCCGAACCTGCGTCGCGTGGGCCTGTCGGCCACGGTCGACGACCCGGACATGATCCGCCAATGGCTGGGCGGTGGTAGGCCCGTGGACCTGGTGATGGGCGAGCCCGGCGCGCCGCCGGTGGTCGACGTGCTCCTGTCCAACGGCCAGGTGCCCTGGGCCGGTCACACCGCCCAGCACGCGATGCACGAGATCTATGACGTCATCCGCAAGTCCAAGACTGCTCTGATCTTCGTCAACACCCGCTGGCAGGCGGAGTTCGCGTTCCAGGAGCTGTGGAAGCTGAACGACGACGACCTGCCCATCGCGCTTCACCACGGCTCCCTGTCCGCCGAGCAGAGGCGCAAGGTCGAGGCGGCGATGGCGCGGGGCGAGCTGCGCGCCGTGGTCTGCACCTCGACCTTGGACCTCGGCATCGACTGGGGCGCGGTGGATCTGGTCATCCAGTTGGCGGCGCCCAAGGGTTCGGCGCGGCTGGTGCAGCGGATCGGACGGGCCAACCACACCCTGAACGAGCCGTCGCGGGCGCTGCTGGTGCCCGCCAGCCGGTTCGAGATGCTGGAGTGCCAGGCGGCCGCCGAGGCGGTGTCGCAGAACGCGCTGGACGGCGAGGTCCTGCGCAAGGGAGCGCTCGACGTGCTGGCCCAGCACATCATGGGCCTGGCCTGCGGCGAGCCGTTCGGCGCGGACGCGGTCTATGACGAGGTGCGCGGCGCTGCCCCCTACGGCGGTCTGACCCGCCAGGACTTCGACCAGGTGCTCGATTTCGTCTCCACCGGCGGCTACGCCCTGAAGAGCTACGACCGCTTCCGCCGCATCGTGCAAGGGCCGGACGGCCTCTGGCGCGTGCGCAACCCGCAAACCGCGCTTCGCCACCGCTTCAACGTCGGGGCCATCACCGGGCCGGCGGTGCTGAACATCCGCCTGCTGGCCGGGCGGCGGCGGGCGGGCCGCAAGATCGGCGAGGCGGAAGAGGGTTATCTGGAGCAGTTGCAGATCGGCGACAGCTTCATCTTCGGCGGCCAGGTCTGGCGCTTCCACGGCATCGAGGGCAACGACGCCCTGGTCACCGCCGCCCCGGGAACCGAGCCCAAGATGCCCAGCTGGGGCGGCTCCAAGTTCGCCCTCTCCACCTTCCTGGCCCGCCGCGTGCGCCAGATGATCGCCGACGAGCCGGGCTGGCGCCGCCTGCCCGACGATGTGCGCGAGTGGCTGGAAATGCAGAAGGACCGCTCGCTGATCCCAGCGATGGACGACCTGCTGGTGGAGACCTTCCCGCGCGGAAAGCGCCACTTCCTGTGTGTCTACGCCTTCGACGGGCGGCTCGCCCACACCACCCTGGCCATGCTCCTGACCCGGCGGCTGGAGCGGCTAGGCGCCGGGCCGATCGGCTTCGTGGCCAGCGACTACGCCCTGGCCATCTGGGCCGCGCGGCCCATGGATGGCCTTGATTTCGACGCCCTGTTCCAGGAGGACATGCTGGGCGACGACCTCGAATCCTGGCTGGAAGAGAGCTTCATGATGAAGCGCAGTTTCAGAAACTGCGCCCTCATCGCCGGGTTGATCGAGCGGCGTTTCCCCGGCCACGAGAAGTCGGGCCGCCAGGTGACCTTTTCGAGCGACCTTGTGTACGACGTGCTGCGCCGCCATCAACCCGACCATCTGCTGCTGCGCTGCGCCCGCGAGGACGCCGCTACCGGCCTGCTGGACGTCGGGCGGTTGGGCGACCTTCTGAAGCGCGTCCAGGGCCGCATTCGCCCGGTAGCGCTCGATCACGTGACCCCCTTCGCCGTGCCGATCCTCCTGACCATCGGCCAGGAGCGGGTGCCGGGCGCCGCCCAGGACTGGGTGCTGGAAGAAGCCGAGGACGAGCTGATCGCCGAGGCGATGACCGCATGAACGCGCCGGCCCATCCTCCCCTGGCCTTCCGCCCCTCCGACACCGCTCTGCATGTGCAGGTGCACGGGACCTGGGTCGCCTTCCTGCCGTCGGGCGCCGTCTGGATCGAGACCGTCCGCACCCTGATCTGCGCCGACCTGCACCTGGAGAAGGGCTCCGCCTACGCTCGGCGCGGCCAGCTCCTGCCGCCCTACGACACCCGCGAGACCCTGCGCCGCCTGGCGCTCGACGCCGCCGCCTGCGCCCCCGAGCGGATCGTCTTCCTCGGCGACACCCTGCACGACGGCGACGCCGTCGACCGGATCGCGCAGGAGGACGCCGCGTCCCTCGCCGACATCGCCCGGGGCCGAACCTTGCTCTGGATCGTCGGCAACCACGACCCCGAAGGCCCCGGCCATCTGCCCGGCGAGACCGCCGAGACGCTGATTGTGGAAACCCTGACCCTGCGCCACGAACCCCAGCCGGGCGACCAGCCCGGCGAGTTGGCCGGACACCTGCACCCCTGCGCCCGCGTCGTCGGCCAGAGCCGCAGCGTACGGCGGCGGTGCTTCGTGACGGACGGGCGGCGCGTGATCCTGCCGGCCTACGGCGCCTACGCCGGCGGCCTCAGCATCCGCGATGTTGCGTTTTCAGGAATGTTCACGCGGGCGCCGCTGGTGGGCGCGGTCGGGTCGAAGAAGGTGCACGCGGTGAGCTGGGGCAGCGTGCGGGGGGAGTGAGGCTTAGGCCGTCACCGCCTCGATCACCGGCACCGTCTCACTCAACCGCCCGCCGATCCTGATGGGCTCGACCCGTTTCGCCAGCCCCGTCCGGTCGTCCGTCTCCACGAACACGCCGCACACCGTCGCCGGGCCGCTCGCCGGCTGATACCGCTCCTTGGAAATCCGCGTCGTGAACCGCCGCAGGGGCTCTTCCTTCTGGTTGCCGATCACGCTGTCGTAGTCGGCGCAGGCGCCGGCGTCGGTCTGGTAGGCGGTGCCGCCGTTGAGGATCTGGGCGTCGGCGGTGGGGACGTGGGTGTGGGTGCCGACCACCAGACTGGCGCGGCCGTCGCAGAAGTGGCCCATGGCCATCTTTTCCGAGGTGGCCTCGGCGTGCATGTCGACCAGGACGGCGTCGCAGGCCATGCCCAACGGGCAGTCGTCCAGCGCCTTGTCGACGGCGGCGAAGGGGTCGTCCAGCGCGTCCATGTGCACGCGGCCCAGCAGGTTGATGACCAGGATGCGGCGACCGCCCGTGACCTCGAACAGGTTGGCGCCGCGCCCGGGGGCGTCGGCCAGGACCGGGTAGTTGAGCGGGCGGATCAGGCGCGGCTCACGCACGATATAGGTGAGCGCCTCCTTCTGATCCCAGGAGTGGTTGCCGAGCGTGATGCAGTCGGCGCCGGCGGCGAAAATCTCGCCCGCCGTGTTCTCGGTGATGCCGAAGCCGGCGGCGGCGTTCTCGCCGTTGACCACCACGAAATCCAGCGCCAGGCGGCGGCGAAGCGCCGGCAGGTGATCGGTCAGTCCGTCGCGGCCCGCGCGGCCCACCACGTCTCCGAAGAAAGCGATACGCATCAGTCGTCCTTATGTCCGGACGCGATGATAGCCGTTTTCCGTGAGGATGGCGTCCAGAGGTTGATCGTGCGCTTCGCGCGGCGCCCGCTCGACCTGCTGGCCGGCATAGCCGAGGCCGATGACGAACAGCGGACCCTTGGCGCGCAGGGCCGCGATGGTGCGGTCGTAGTAGCCGCCGCCCTGGCCCAGCCGGTAGCCGTCCAGGTCGAAGGCCAGCAGGGGCGCGATCAGCAGCTGGGGGACGAGGGTCTCGGCGTCCTCGGTCGGAGACGGGATGCGGGTGGCGTCCGCCTCCATCGCCTGATCGGCGGACCAGGCTCGGAAGATCAGGGGCGAGGACATGTCCATGGCCACCGGCAGGGCGATGCGCGCGCCGCGGTCGGCCAGGCGGCGCAGCACCGGCCAGGGGCTGAATTCGGAGCCCAGCGCATGATAGCCGGCGACAACAGCGGCGGGAGGCAGATCGTCCAGCGGCAGGTGGAGGGCGGCGGCTTCGACGGCGCCGGGATCGATGGCCGCCAGATCGCGGCGGCGCGCGCGCATCCTGCGGCGCAGATCGTCCTTCAAGGCGTGGAAGTCTGCGTCCATTCCGGTCCCAGCCTATCGGCCATGCCGATAGGCTTCAATTTTAGAATTGGGGGAAGGGTAGCGGCGCCACGAGAGCCGTGAAAGCGTTTCAATCCCCTCAGACCTGGATAACCAGGTGGGCGCCATATCTCCGAAACCACGGTCTCGGCGAGGGACAGCTCCCTATGAGGATGATTAAGGTCCCTGGGATTGGTTGCTTTCGACGCGAGCCGCAGCAAGACCCGCCGCCGACATACTTAGGCCTCGCGGGCCGGCTTCTCAAGCGCCGCCGCAGCTTTCGGACAAATGCCGCATCGCGATGCCGCGCCGCAGCAAGTCTAGAGTCCGGCGCAGCCCGCGCGACATTCCGTCACCGCCGGTTGATTGGAAGTTGATTCGGACCCAACATTTCTATTCAAGACCCGTTCATTGTTCCCGGCCAATAATCATCATCAGGAACAGTCATCGAGTCTGGATCTACGGCCAAGATTATTGAGGTCGTCGCTTCAAAAGCGGGCAGATTTGCTTGAGCGGAAGGCGCCAGGCAAAGACTATAGCCCGAGTCTTGTCGGGAAGGGTGTCGCCGTGGTGCGCAGCAGTTATTCGGATGTGTTTTCGATCGTCCACGAACGGGAGTGCGACGAGCACATCGAAGCCGGAGATCTGGTGCGGACCGGCCCCAACATGTTTCCCCACTACCAGGTGATCGCCGTCTGCGGCGACAAGGTCTGGGTGCGCGACGTCCAGTACGGCTCGGACGGCGTCATCAACATGAACCTGTGCCGCAAGATCAACGGCCCGGTGGAAGTCAAAGAACTTAGGTCAGCCTAGCTCGTCGCCAGGGATTCGATCCGCTTGGCCGCGGCGTCGAGCGCCTCGGCGGCGCGGGTCTCGATGGTCTGCAGCTCCATGCGCAGCCGCGTGGTTTCGCCCTGCAGGTGGGCCAGACGCGCGCGGGCGTCGGCCAGCTCGTCGGCCATCATCAGAGCGCCCATCAGGAACAGCCGGGTCTCGCCCAGCTGGCCGATGCTGCCCGAAAGCTGCTGCACCTGGCTGTCGAACAGCTTGGCCAGTTCGCGCAGATGGGCTTCCTGCCCGTCTTCGCAGCCCACCAGATAGGGCCGCCCGTTGATCTCGATCGTCAGCTGAGCCATGCGGTCAGCCCCCCTGCCGCAGGGCCAGGGCCGCGCGGACCTCGCCGATGGCCTTGTCCAGCGCCTGGGCCGCCTGCTGTCCGGCCGCCTGCAGCTCGCGCTCACGGCCCCGCGCGGCGTCCAGCTCCGAGGCCAGTTTGGCGCGATCGAGGTCGAACAGACCGTCCACCTCGGCCTTGGCCGAGGACATCTTTCCGTCGAGCCGGGTCTCCAGCAGGGAGATCGCCCGGTCCAGCCGGCGCGCAGCCGCGTCCAACGCGCTTTCCGCCTCCGCCTCTCGCATCATCGCTTGGCCTTTCGTGGTTCGCCTTCTGTATAGACTGCGCCGGGGCTAAGCCGGAAGCGTCCTATGTAGGCGCCTATAAGGGGGATCGACTTGACCCTGCGCGCCCGTCGTGGCCTAGAGCGAGCTTAGCCAGCACCGTAACGAGTTCCGGACCCATGTCAGCCTCTCCCACAGTCATGGCCGACGCCATCCGCGTCCTGTCGATGGACGCGGTGCATAAGGCGAAGTCGGGCCACCAGGGCATGCCGATGGGCATGGCGGACGTTGCCACGGTGCTGTGGACCAAGTTCCTCAAGTACGACGCCGCCGAGCCGACCTGGGCCGACCGCGACCGCTTCGTGCTGTCCGCGGGCCACGGCTCGATGCTGCTCTACGCCCTGCTGCACCTGTCTGGATCGAAGTCCATGACCATGGATCAGATCAAGGCCTTCCGGCAGTGGGGCTCGCTGACCCCCGGCCACCCCGAATACGGCCACACGCCCGGCGTGGAGACCACCACCGGCCCCCTGGGCCAGGGCATCGCCACGGCGGTCGGCATGGCCATGGCCGAGCGTCATCTGAACGGCCGCTTCGGCGACCTGATCGTGGACCACCGCACCTGGGTCATCGCCGGCGACGGCTGCCTGATGGAAGGCGTCAGCCACGAAGCCATCTCCATCGCCGGGCGCTTCAAGCTGAACAAGCTGACCGTGCTGTTCGACGACAACAACACCACCATCGACGGCGAGGCCACCATCGCGGAGACCGGCGATCAGGTCGCCCGTTTCAAGGCCGCCGGCTGGGCCGTCAAGACCGTGGACGGCCATGACCACGGCGCCATCCGCCGCGCCCTCGCCTGGGCCACCAAGCAGTCCAAGCCCAGCTTCATCGCCTGCAAGACTAAGATTTCCAAGGGCGCCGGACCCAAGGAAGGCGATCCCCACAGCCACGGCTACACTCTGTTCGACGACCAGATCGCCGACGCCCGTCTGGCCATGGGCTGGACCGCCCCGCCCTTCGTCATTCCCGGCGAGGTGCTGCGTCCCTGGCGCGCCGCCGGCAAGCGCGGAGCCAAGACGCGCAAGGTGTGGGAGACCCGCCTGGGCCTCTCCCACCTGGCCTCCGAGTTCAAACGCGCCATGGCCGGCGACCTGCCCGCCGGCGCCTACGAGCGGCTGGACGCCCACGCCGCCGACCTGATCGCCCACCCGGTGTCCGACGCCACCCGCGTCATGTCCGGCGCGGCCCTGACCGCCCTGGTCCCGGCCATCCCCGAACTGATCGGCGGCTCGGCCGACCTGACGGGCTCCAACAACACCTACGTGAAGGGCGCCAAGGACTTCGACCTGCCCACCTATGACGGCCGCTACGTCCACTACGGCGTGCGCGAACACGGCATGGCCGCGGCGATGAACGGCATGGCCCTCCACGGCGGGGTGATCCCCTTCTCCGGCACCTTCCTCTGTTTCGCCGACTACAGCCGCCCGGCCATCCGCCTGGGCGCCCTGATGGGCGTGCGGGTGATCCATGTGATGACCCACGACTCCATTGGCCTCGGCGAAGACGGCCCGACCCACCAGCCGGTCGAGCACGTGGCCTCGCTGCGGGCCATGCCGAACCTGCTGGTTTTCCGCCCCGCCGACGGTGTCGAAGCCGCCGAATGCTGGCGCCTGGCCATCGACAGCCGCACGGCGCCTTCGATCATGGCCCTGTCGCGCCAGAAGACGCCCGCGGTGCGCACCAGCGCCGCCGAGAACCTGTCAGCCAAGGGCGCCTATGAACTGATCGCCGCCTCCGGCCCGGCGAAAGTCACCCTGTTCGCCTCGGGCACTGAGATCGGGCTGGCGGTGGAGGCGCAAAAGACCCTGGAAACGGAAGGCGTGCCCACCCGCGTCGTCTCGACCCCCTGCTGGGAACTGTTCGACAAGCAGACCCCCGCCTACCAGGCCAAGACCATCGGCGACGCGCCCGTGCGGGTGGCGGTCGAGGCGGGCGTGCGCACCGGCTGGGACCGCTTCATCGGAGAGCACGGCGGCTTCGTCGGCATGTCCAGCTTCGGCGCCAGCGCGCCCTATCAGGTGCTCTACGAGAAGTTCGGCATCACCGCCGCCGCGGTCGTGGCCGCCGCCAAGGCCCAGCTGAAAGCCTAGGAATGCGCCTCGGCACGCCCCTGTCGCCCACCGCCGTCCGCGTGATGCTGCTGGGCTCGGGGGAGCTGGGCAAGGAAGTCGCCATCGAGCTGCAGCGCCTCGGCTGCGAGGTGATCGCGGTCGACCGCTACGCCGACGCCCCTGCCCATCAGGTAGCCCACCGCTCTCATGTCATCGCCATGACCGACGCCAAGGCCCTGCGCGCCCTGGTGGAGCTGGAACGGCCGCATCTGATCGTGCCGGAGATCGAGGCCATCGCCACCGATGAGCTGGCCCGGATCGAGGCTGATGGTCTCGCGGTCGTCATTCCCACCGCCCGCGCCACCCAGCTGACCATGAACCGCGAAGGCATCCGCCGCCTGGCCGCCGAGGATCTGGGCCTGCCGACCTCGGCCTTCGCCTTCGCGTCGAGCGAAGCGGAGCTGGCGCGCGGAGCTGAGGCCGTGGGCTTCCCCTGCTTCGTCAAGCCGGTGATGTCGTCCTCTGGCAAGGGCCAGAGCTTCGTCGAGACTCCCGATCAGGTGGCCGCCGCCTGGCGCTACGCCCTGGAAGCTGGGCGGGTCGAGACGGCACGCGTGATCGTGGAAGGCGCCGTCGCCTTCGATTTCGAGATCACCCTGCTAACCGTCCGCTCTATCGGCGCCGACGGAAAGGTCCGCACCGACTTCTGCGCCCCGATCGGCCACCGCCAGGTCAAGGGCGACTATGTGGAAAGCTGGCAGCCCCAGGCGATGACCCCCGCCGCCCTGGCCGCGTCTCAGGACATCGCCGGCAAGGTGACCACGGCGCTCGGGGGTCTGGGCCTGTTCGGCGTGGAGCTGTTCGTGAAGGGCGATCAGGTCTGGTTCTCCGAAGTCAGCCCCCGCCCCCACGACACCGGCCTCGTCACCCTGGCCACCCAGACCTTCAGCGAATTCGCCCTGCACGCCCGCGCCATTCTCGGCCTGCCGGTGGACGTGAGCCAGAGGGAGCCGGGCGCCAGCGCGGTGATCTATGGCGGCATAGAGGCCACCGGCGTCGCCTTCGAAGGCGTGGCGGAGGCCCTGGCGATCGAGGGTGCGGACCTGCGCCTGTTCGGCAAGCCCCAGGCCTTTGAACGCCGCCGGATGGGCGTAGCCCTGGCCCGCGCCGATGACGTCGATACCGCCCGTGAACGCGCCCTCAGGGCCGCCTCCCGGGTGCGAGTGATAGGACCGCAATGAACAAGCTCATCATTCTTGGCGTCGGCCTGATTGTCCTGGCGCAACCCGCCCTGGCCCAGCCCGGCGGCTACAGGGACAACCGCTACCGCAACGAGATGCAGACCGGCGCGCCGCCCGAGGGGGCTCCCATCGCGAAGGGCGTTCCGCGCGGGCCCGGCAGCCTGACCGGCGTCTGGGCCAATCTCGATCTCGACCGCGAGCCGGCCAACGACGATCCGACGCGAACCGCCGATGGCACGCCTGTCCCGCTGCAGATATGGGCGCTGCGCGTCATGCTCGGCCGCGCGGCGGACGAGGGCGATGGCCACCCCTACGCCGACTCCAGCTCGCGCTGCCTGCCCTCGGGCGTGCCGCAGATGATGACCGAGCCGCGCGGCGCCGGCATCCGCTTCATCGAGGACGCGGCCACGGTGACCATCCTGTTCGAGCAGTTCACCAACTGGCGCCAGGTGTTCCTGACCGACAAGCACCGCCCCGACGGCCCGCCGACCTACATGGGCGACTCCATCGGCCGCTGGCAGGGCGATACCTTCGTCATCGAAACCACCAACATCGACACCGACCAGGACGTGCAGGGCTTCCCGCACACTGACAAGCTGAAGATCACCGAGCGCCTGCGCCGAGTGAGCAAGGACCGCCTGGAGCTGAAGACGACCATCGACGACCCGGGGACCTTCACCCGCCCCTGGAACCTGCCGCGGCGTACGCTCAGGCTACAGGCGGGCGTCAAGCTGGCTGAGGCTCTCTGCACCAACCAGCGCAACGCGCCGGACGCGGACGGCTTCACGGGCGTGCAGGCGCCGAGGCCGTCCTCGGAGCTGCCTCCTGAATAGGCGCTAGACCGCCTCTTCGAACCCTTCCAGGCCCTGTTCCCTGACCTTGCGGTAGAGAGTCGAGCGGCCGATGCCGAGGCGGCGGGCCACTTCAGACATGTGGCCGGAGTAGAGCTCGATGGCCAGCTGGATCAGGTCGTGCTCGATCTCGTCGAGCTTGCGCAGATGGCCGCGCTCGTCGAGCACCCGGACCGGGGCTTCCTTGGGCAGGGCCGCCATCAGTTGTTCGGCGCTGGGCGCCGGTTGGCCCGGCATGGTCTCGAACGGCGGCTTCAGACCCGACACGGCGGGGAAGTCATAGGGCTGCAGATAGGGCGCTTCGGAAAGCACGATGGCGCGGTAGACCGCGTTCTTCAGCTGACGGACGTTGCCGGGCCAGTCGTGGGCCGCCAGCATGGCCATGGTCTCCGGATTGGCGCCAACCACGCGCTTGCCCTCCTCGACATTGAAGCGGCGTACGAAGTGGGCGACCAGGGCCGGGATGTCTTCGCGGCGGTCGCGCAGCGGCGGCGCCTCCACGGGAAACACGTTCAGCCGGTAGAACAGGTCCTCGCGGAAACGGCCTTCGCTGACCGCCTGGGTCAGGTCGCGGTTGGTGGCAGAGATGATGCGGGCGTCCACCCGCACCGAACGCTTGGAGCCGATCGGGTCGATCTCGCTCTCCTGCAGGGCGCGCAGCAGCTTGACCTGGATGTCCAGCGGCAGCTCGCCGACCTCGTCCAGGAACAGGGTGCCGCCGGAGGCTTCCTGGAACTTGCCCAGATGCTTGTCGACCGCGCCGGTGAAGGACCCCTTCTCGTGGCCGAACAGGATGGATTCCACCAGGTTCTCGGGCAGGGCGCCGCAGTTGACCGCGACGAAGGGCTTGGACGATCGGTCCGAAGCGCCATGCATGGCCCGCGCGATCACTTCCTTGCCGACGCCGCTCTCACCCAGGATCAGCACCGGGATGGTCGATTTGGCGGCGCGGATGCCCATGCTCTTGACCTGGGTCATGGCCGGGCTGTCGCCGATCAGGTCGTCGAACGAGAACTGGCCGGCGGTGCGCTTGGTCAGGCGCTGCACCTCTGCCGACAGGTCGCCCATCTGCAGCGCGTTGCGGATCGAGACGATGATGCGCTCGGGCGACGCCGGCTTGATGAAGAAGTCCTGGGCGCCGGCCTGCATGGCCTTGACCACCACCTCGACCCCGCCCGTGGCGGTCAGCACGATCACCGGCGGATTGAAGCCGCGGGCGCGCATCTCCTTCAGCGTCTCCATGCCGGACATGCCGGGCATCGACAGATCGAGGATCACCACGTCCGCCGCGCCGCCGGCGCTGAGCCGGGTTAGGGCCTGCTCGCCGCCCTCGGCCTGGGCAACCGCGAAACCTTCGCGCTCCAGCACCGCCTGGATCAGGCGCCGCTGGGTGGGATCGTCATCGACGACGAGGACCGTTTTGGTCATGGAAATCGCGCCCCTTGACCGCATCCATTCGGGACGAGGTCTCATTCCGGGACAGCTATGCGCCACCGACGGTAAAGGGGGCGTTGACTTCAGATTGCCGAAAGGTTTCCACCCGGAAGCGATTTCCCTTCCCCTGCCGCGATCGTCTGGCCATATCCGAAGCCATGACCCTGCACGCCAAACCCGAAGCTTCCGACCTGCCCGAGTGGCGCCTGGACGACCTCTACGCCGGACGCGAGGACCCGCGCATCGAGCTGGACCTGGAGGCCGCGCGCCAGGCCAACGCCGATCTGGTGGAGCTGAAGGGCAAGCTGGTCGCCGCCCGCGCCGACCCGCGCCGGCTGGGCGCCATCCTGGCCCGGGGCGTGACCCTCTATGAGCAGGCCACCAACAAGCTGTGGGCTGTGGGGGCCTACGCTTCGCTGCAGACCTCGGTCGCCCGCGAGGACGCCGCTTGGGCCAAGTTCGAGGGCGACATGCGCGCCCGCGCCTCGCAGATCGGGGCGGAGTCGCTGTTCTTCACCCTGGAGATCAACCAGCTCGACGAGGCCGAAATCGAGGCGGCGCTGCGCACCAATCCCGAGGCGGCCCACTTCCGCCCCTGGCTGCGGCGCGTGCGGCTGGTGCGCGACCATGAGTTGTCGGCGGAGATGGAGCGGCTGCTCAACGACCGCGCCCCGGCCCTGTCCAACTGGAGCCGGCTCTACGACGAGACCCTCAGCCGCATGGCGGTCAAGGTCGGCCGCGAGAACCTGACCCTGCCCCAGGCCCTGAACCGGCTGTCCGACGCCGACCCCGCCTCGCGCAAGACCGCCGCCCAGGGGCTGGCCAAAGCGCTGGAGGCCGATACGCCGATCCTGGCCCTGTGCCTCAACACCCTGTCGTTCGAAAAGCAGGTCGAGGACCGCTGGCGCCGGTTCAGCAATCCGGCGGCCTCGCGCCACCTGGCCAATGAGGTCGACCACGAGTCGGTCCAGGCGCTGGAGGAGGCGGTGGTCGAGCACTATCCGCGCCTGTCGCACCGCTACTACGCCTTGAAGGCCAAGGCGCTGGGCCGGCGCAGCCTGGACTACTGGGACCGCAACGCGCCGCTCGATCAGGCTCAGCCCCGCCAATACGACTGGCAGGAGGCCAAGAGCCTGGTGCTGTCCTCCTTCGATCAGCTGGCCCCCGCCTTCGCCGACAGGGCCCGCAGCTTCTTCGACCAGCCCTGGATCGACGCCCGCCCGCGCGCCGGCAAGTCCTCCGGCGCCTACTCGCATCCGGTCACCGCCGACAAACACCCCTATGTCTTCATGAACTTCATGGGCGAGCGGCGTGACGTGCTGACCCTGGCCCACGAACTGGGCCACGCGGTGCACCAGACCCTGGCCTCGCCGCTGGGGACGCTGCTGGCCGACACGCCCCTGACCCTGGCGGAGACGGCCTCGATCTTCGGGGAGGGGCTGGTGTTCGACCGTCTGCTGGAAGAGGCCAAGGGCGCCGAGCGCCGGCTGCTGCTGGCGGGGAAGATCGAGGACGGGCTGAACACCGTGGTCCGCCAGATCGCCTTCCACCGCTTCGAGACCGAATTCCACGCCGCGCGCCTGGAGGGCGAGCTCGCCCCCGACCACATCGGCGGCCTGTGGCTGAAGGTGATGGGCGAGAGCCTCGGCCCCTCGATCAAGCTCAACCCGGGCTATGAGCACTACTGGGCCTACGTCAGCCACTTCGTTCACTCGCCCTTCTACGTCTACGCCTACGCCTTCGGCGACCTGCTGGTCGAAGCCCTGATGGAGAAGCGTCTGGAGGACCCCAAGGGGTTCGCGCCGCGCTACGAGGCCCTGCTGGCCGCCGGCGGCTCCAAGACCTATGTCGAGGCGCTGAAACCCTTCGGCCTCGATCCTCGCCAGAAGGCGTTCTGGGAACGGGGCCTGGGGCGGCTGGAGCGGCTGGTGGACGAGTTCGAGGCGCTGGGCTGATCGAAACGGCGGCTTATGACGCACTGCGGCACCCCAGGACCCCGCGCCATCTTGAGCGGCGCAGCGAGATAGGCTAACCCCACGCCACGAATTGAAGTGAGAGAGCGGTCATGGCCAAGCAAGGGTCCGACTACACGCGCGGCGAGATGGTCGTGGAGGAGCACGAGCGCACCTTCGACGGCTTCATCAAGCTGTCCAAATGGGGCTCGCTCTACCTGGCTGCCGGGATCCTGCTCATCACCCTGTGGTTCTGCACCACCGCCGGCTTCATCGGCGCCGTATTCTGCTCCGCCGTACTGGTCGCCCTGGGCACCCTGGTCCTCGGCGAAAAGAGCACGCATTAAGCCGGCAGCCGGCGTTTTCGCAGGGGCTCCAATCCAACCTTCAAGAAAACTGCTGGACGGCGGCCATTTCTGCCGCTTTGCTCCCGCATATTGAGTTGCGGGGTAAGGCATGACCGTCAGAGTCGCCGTCACGCAGGAACGCCACGCGGATGAAACCCGCGTCGCGGCCACTCCCGATACTGTCAAAAAACTGATCGCTTCCGGCTTCGACGTTGTCGTCGAATCAGGCGCCGGCGCGGCCGCCTCCTATCCCGACGCGGACTACGAAGCGGCGGGCGCCAAGATCGCCAAGGGCTGCGCAGCGACGCTGAAGGGCTGCCAGGTCCTGTTCAAGGTGCGCGCGCCGAGCGCTGAGGAAATCAAGGCCCTGCCCTCCGGCGCCATCGTCATGGCCTGCCTGAACCCCTATCAGGACAAGACCTCGCTGAAGGCCCTGGCCGAGGCCGGCTCGACCGCCTTCGCCATGGAATTCGTGCCGCGCATCACCCGCGCCCAGGTGATGGATGTCCTGTCCAGCCAGGCCAATCTGGCCGGCTACCGTTCCGTGATCGAGGGCGCCCAGGTCTATGGCCGGGCCCTGCCGATGATGATGACCGCCGCCGGCACGGTGGCCGCCGCCAAGGTGTTCGTCATGGGGGTCGGTGTCGCGGGCCTACAGGCCATCGCCACCGCTCGGCGCCTCGGCGCCGTGGTCACCGCCACCGACGTGCGCCCCGCCACCAAGGAGCAGGTCGAGAGCCTCGGCGCCAAGTTCCTGGCGGTGGAGGACGAGGAGTTCAAGAACGCCCAGACCGCCGGCGGCTACGCCAAGCAAATGTCCCCAGAATACCAGGCCAAGCAGGCCGAGCTGGTGTCCGAGCACATCAAGAAGCAGGACATCGTCATCACCACCGCGCTCATTCCCGGACGGCAGGCGCCCAAGCTGGTCTCGGCGGCCCAGGTGGCCTCGATGAAGCCCGGTTCGGTGCTGGTGGACCTGGCGGTGGAGCAGGGCGGCAATGTCGAGGGCGCCAAACCGGGCGAGATCGTCCAGGCGGGCCCGGCCAAGATCGTCGGCATCCTCAACCTGCCCGGCCGCATCGCGGCGGACGCCTCGGCCCTCTATGCGCGCAACCTGCATGCCTTCGCCGGGCTCTTGTTGAACAAAGAGGGTGGGCTGCAGCCGGACCTCGAAGACGAGATCCTGAAAGCATCCCTGGTCACCCACGGCGGCCAGATCGTCCATCCGGCGCTGAAGGAGGGCTGACATGGAAGCCGTCGATCCCACCGTTTTCCGCCTGGCCATCTTCGTCCTGGCCATCTTCGTCGGCTACTACGTGGTCTGGAGCGTGACCCCGGCCCTGCATACGCCTCTGATGGCGGTGACCAACGCCATCTCCTCGGTGATCATCGTCGGAGCCCTGCTGGCTGCCGCCGCGCACGGAGCGCTGGGCGAGAGCCTGAGCGGCTCGGTTCTGGTGTCCAAGGGCGCGGGCGCCGTCGCGGCGGGCCTGGCGGCGGTCAACATCTTCGGCGGCTTCCTGGTCACCCAGCGGATGCTGGCCATGTACAAGAAGAAGGCTCCTGCAGCGAAGAAGGGTGGGCATAAGTGAACGCCAACCTCGCCTCGATCCTCTATCTGGTTTCCGGCGTCCTGTTCATTCTGGCGCTGAGGGGGCTGTCGAGCCCCGAGACCAGCCGTTCGGGCAACCGCATGGGCATGATCGGCATGGCGATCGCCGTGCTGACCACCCTGGCCACCCTGCTGACCCAGGGCTCGCTGGATATCGTCACCGTCCTCCTGCTGGCCGTCGGCGTCGGCGTCGGCGGAACCGTCGGGGCGCTGGCCGCCCGCCGCATCGCCATGACCGCCATGCCGCAGCTGGTGGCCGCCTTCCACTCCCTGGTGGGTCTGGCCGCCTGTCTGGTGGCCGTGGCCGCCATCTACACGCCTGACGCCTACGGTATCGGCAACAACGCCTTCGGCGCGGCGGCGGGGATCAAGACCGAATCTCTGATCGAGCTGTCCCTGGGCGTGGCCATCGGCGCCATCACCTTCACAGGCTCGCTGATCGCTTTCGCCAAGCTGAACGGCAACATGTCCGGCGCGCCGATCCTGCTGCCCCAGCGCCACCTGCTGAATCTGGCGCTCGCGGCCCTGATTGTGGTGCTGATCGTGCTTCTGGTGCAGTCCGGCGGCAACGCCATCTGGGCCTTCTGGCTGATCTTCGCCCTGTCCCTGGCGGTGGGCGTGACCCTGATCATCCCCATCGGCGGGGCCGACATGCCGGTGGTGGTGTCGATGCTCAACAGCTACTCCGGCTGGGCGGCGGCGGCTCTGGGCTTCACCCTTGAGAACACCACCCTGATCATCACCGGGGCTCTGGTCGGGTCGTCTGGCGCCATCCTCAGCTACATCATGTGCAAGGCGATGAACCGGTCCTTCATCTCCGTGATCCTGGGCGGTTTCGGCGCCGTGGACGCGGCGGCGGGATCCGGCGTGATCGAGACCCGCTCGGTCAAGCAAGGCTCGGCGGACGACGCGGCCTTCATCATGAAGAACGCTTCCAAGGTCATCATCGTGCCCGGCTACGGCATGGCGGTGGCCCAGGCCCAGCATGCGCTGCGCGAAATGGCGGACCGGCTGAAGGCAGAGGGCGTGGAAGTCAAATACGCCATCCACCCAGTGGCGGGCCGCATGCCCGGCCACATGAACGTGCTGCTGGCCGAAGCCAACGTGCCCTACGATGAAGTCTTCGAGCTGGAAGACATCAACTCGGAATTCGCCCAGGCCGACATCGCTTTCGTCATCGGCGCCAACGACGTCACCAATCCGGCGGCGGAAGACGACAAGACCTCGCCGATCTACGGCATGCCGGTGCTGCAGGTCTGGAAGGCCGGCACCGTGATGTTCATCAAGCGGTCGCTGGCGTCGGGATACGCCGGCATCGACAACCCGCTGTTCTACCGCGACAACACGATGATGCTTCTCGGCGACGCCAAGAAGATGACCGAGACCATCGTCAAGTCGCTGTAGAGCGCGATCTATTCCTGATCTTCCTCTTCGGTTCGTCGTCCCCGTGGCTTTTTGGGCTTGGTTTTGCCCGGCGCGGCTGCGGTCGGCGCCGGGCGCGGCGAGGGCGCGTGTTCGGTCAGCTTGGAGTCTTTGCCCCTGAGGCCGAAGCTGTTGACGTCCGAAATGA
>CAIYVC010000140.1 GCA_903929535.1 uncultured Caulobacteraceae bacterium
AGGGTTTGGGTGAAGGTGGCGGCTTCGTTCACCTTGTCCAGTTGCAGGGTCTGACCGCTGCCCATGGTGATGGTGTAGCCGGCCGCGGCGGCGTTCACGAACGGAGAGTCGAGTTCGACTTGCGAGACGCCGGTCAGGGTGGAGAAGTTGGAGGCGCTCACGTCGGTCAGGCCACCACCGTTGATGTAGAGGTTGGCGATGCCGTTGATGGTGCCGAAGGTCTGAGCGTTGAGCGGCGAGTTCGTGGCGTTGGCGACGTTCAGGTAGAGCTTCAGGGTGTCGTTGCCGCCGTTGCCGCTGACGGTGTCAGCCACGGTGTATTGCGGAGAAAGGGTGACGCTGTTGTCGGCGACGAAGGTGTCGTTGCCGGTGGTGCCCGTCAGGGTGTCGACGCCAGTGGTGAAGGCGAAGTTGGTGGTGACGGCGCTCACGCCGGCCAGCAGCGAGCCGGAGGTCGCGGCGTTACCGGCGACTTGGGCGTTCTGGTAGGACTGGATCGGAGCGGTGGTCAGGTTCACGAACTCGGTCGAGGTGGCGAACGAGGTCAGGATCTGAGCGACGGTCAAGTTGGCGCCGAGCCAGTAGGCCTTGCCGACCACGTCAGGGCCACGGCCCAGGATGTTGTTGTACAGGGCGTTCAGCAGGGCGTCGCCGTTGGTGGCGTTCACCACGGTGGTGGCCGTGAAGGCCGTGCCGTAACGCGATTGGAATTCCGACGAGCTGGAGAAGGTGGTGGCGATCGTCGACAGGAACGAGGTGTTGTAGGCCGTGTTGGGGCCGAGCGGAGCGGCGATGCCGATCCAGAACTTCAGGCCAGCGGCGTCAGGAACGCGGCCGAAAGCGGCTTGGTATTCACGGATGATCGGGTTCACGACCGTCGTGACGAAGCTCGAGCTTTCGATCAGCGTAGCGACCTGCGCGGTGGTCAGGGCGTTGCTGTTCAGCTGGGCGGTGTAGACGGCCAGATCGGCGGCCGGGGGGGTCTGACCGCCCGTGATAGCCGAATAGATTGACGTGACGACGGCAGCATTACCGGTAGCCATTGTGATGTTCCCTCAGTTGGATTCAGTGGTCAGTATAAAATGGATTCAGTGGTCAGTATAAAATTCAGATCTGCCAATTGGCTGTCCCCTACGTGTCCCAATGACACAGTGGGCGCCTCTTAGCCGGGTATGGCGAAGAAATCCGTAAAGCAAACTCCATACCGCATCAAGCAGATTTTTTGCCAGCCTCGCATCCCGTTTGCAATGGGAACGACTTAAAATCGGTTAATAACAACACTCGGGTGCAGCATGGCGGCAAGGTTACCCCAGCGTTGACCACATTGTCTCTTGCTGATCGCCAAGGCCTGGGTGGAACAGCCGGGCCCCGCACCAGACGAGGCGGCGCCGCGAGTCGCAGGCCTTCACCTGGGGAGTCTGCTAAAATCGCGGCGCGGTCGTGAATCTCCAGAGTCTTCGCTGCGCAATCCATCGCCGGCTCGCAGCCGGCGCCCGGCCCCAGGGGTAAAAAAAATTCAGCAACCCTGAAATTGTCCACGAATCCGGGGAGTTTGGTGTTTGCTGGACGGTTTCCCTCGGGATTCCAGTCAGATCGGGCGATCGCCCACCGGGGCTCTATGTCGGAAACCCGCCAAATATGGGCTTCGCGAGCGGTCCGGTCGGGGAGCTCCGCCGAAATCGCTTGATTCATGGGAGTGTCATGGGCATTTATGAAAGGTGGTTTTAGGACCATTCACTCTAAACCCCGTGTTGAATCATGTACGGCAACCCGCAACGTCTCACCGCCGACACCCAGGACCTCCGCCGCGAAGGCGGCCGGTGGCTTAAGGAATTGCGCGAGCAGACCGGCCTGTCGCAGCGTCAACTGGCGATGAAGGTCGGCGCGGAGCACTACACGTTCATATCGCAGCTGGAGACCGGCCGCGGCCGCATCCCGCCCGACCGTTATGTGGAATGGGCCGAGGCCCTGTCCTCCGAGCCGCGCGCCTTCGTGCGCGAGCTGATGCGCTACTACGACCCCATCACCTATCACATTCTGTTCGAAGGCTGAGATCAGCCCGACGGCCCTGAGCCGGCCGGCCTGAAGGCCGCCGGCCGCTAACTCGTGGCGAAACGGACCCCCGGTCAGGTGTCGGCGTTGGCCGGCTCCGGCGGGGCCTGCTGGGGCGGCGGCTGAACCGTCAGTTGGGCGAGCACCTGACTGGTGTCGCCGTAGTGGGTGACCAGGCCGTTCTGCAAGACGAGTATCTTGTCGCACAGCGGGAGCAGATTGGGCTTGTGCGTCACGAAGACGATGGCCGATCCCTGCTTCAGGGTGATGATGGCCTGGGCCAGGGCCGCCTCCCCCGCTTGGTCGAGACTGGCATTCGGCTCGTCGAGATAAATCATCGGCGGACGGCGGAACACCGCGCGCGCCAAACCCACCCGCTGGCGCTGACCGCCTGATAGCGCCGTCCCGCCATCGCCGATCTGGGTATCGTACCCCTTGGGCAGGGTCTGGATCATGTCATGGACTCCGGCCAGCATGGCGGCGTCGATCACCTCCTGCGCCTCGAACGGGCCGAAGCGCGCGATGTTGTCGGCCACGGTGCCGCTGAACAGCTCCACGTCCTGCGGCAGATAGCCAACCGAGCGACCTAGCTGCAGCGGGTCCCATTGCGCCAGATCATAGCCGTCGACCTTCACCGAGCCCTTGGCGGTCGGCCAGACCCCGGTCATGGCCCGCACAAGGCTGGATTTGCCGCCGGCGCTGGGGCCGATCACCCCCAGACAGGTGCCGGGTTCCAGAGTAAAGCTGACGTTCGCCAGGGAGGGACGGTCCGATCCAGGCGGAATGACGGCGACGTTGTCCAGGGCGACACGGCCCTTGGCGGTCGGCAGAGACATCCGAGTGGGGGTGGCGTCGATCGAACGGAAGGTCGACTGCAGCCGATCCCAGCTGCCGCGGGTGTTGAGGAAGACCTTCCACACGCCGACGGCCTGTTCGATCGGCGCCAGCGCCCGTCCCACCAGGATCGACGCCGCGATCATGGAGCCGGACGACGATTGGCCCTTCAGCACCAGATAGGCGCCGCCGCCGAGAATCAGGGTCTGCAACACCTGGCGCACGCACTTGATGGCGGCCATGACGCCGCCGCCACGGTCGCTGGCGGAAGCCTGCCAGGCGATCAGGTCGTCGCGCCGCCGCTCCCAGCGCAGCTGCAGGCCGGGCCACATGCCCATGGCGTGCATGACCTCAGCATTACGCATGGTGGTGCCGGCCTCGTTCTGGGCGGCGATGCCAGCGCCGGTCGCCAGCTGAAGCGGCGCCCGCGTGAACAGGTCGTTGGCGATGGCCAAGCCGAGAATCACCACTCCGCCGATGATCGACATGAAGCCGAACAGGGGGTGCAGCATGAAGGAGGCGACGACGAACACGGGAACCCAGGGGACGTCGCAGAAGGTCAACAGGCCGGGGCCGGTCATGAACTCGCGCACGGTGTCGATGTCGCGGAAGGCCTGAGCCCCCGCGCCCTTCTTGGCGAGGGTCGATTCCAGCACGCTGCCGAACACTTGGCCGCGCACCTGGCCATCGAAGCCGATGCCGGCGCGCACCAACACCTGGGTCCGCAGCGCTTCCAACGCCGCATAGACGATGTAGAGGCCCACCGCGATCAGGGTGATGAACAGCAGGGTCAGTTCGCTGCGGCTGCCGAGAACCCGGTCATAGACCTGCAGCATGTAGATCGGACTGATCAGCGCCAGCACGTTGATGAAGAAGCTGAACACGATCGCGATGACGATGGCCGGCCGCATGGAGCGGACGGCGGCGTCGAGCGGTGTCGGCGGCAGGGGCGTGTTGTTCGGCACTCTTTGTCGATCCGTTTGCGGTTTCGTCCGGCGCGCGCCTTATGGGCTACGACCGATGGCGGAATTGCGGCCCTGGTAAACCCTCTTGCCGCGTCAATTGCAACAACGGGCTACCTCAGGCTTGGGTTTCGTCCACGCGCCCACGGGGCTTGGGCCGTTCGCCCGCCGGGCCTGACAGGCGCCGGAAGCGGTCGTCCATGAAGCCCGCGGGATGGAAGGGATCGGCCTGGCGCAGACCATTCCAGCGGCGGCCGAACAGATTGCGTTCGATGAACCGGTTGCGGCGGAAGTCGAAGTCGCCCTCCAGCGAGTGGATCGACGCCGATTCCACATGGAATAGGACCGAGCCGGGGTCGAACACATTGCGCAGGCCGGAGGCCGAGGCGCGCAGGCAGTAGTCCACGTCCTGAACGTGCAGGGCGAGCTTCTCGTCCAGACCGTTCATTGCCTCGAACACCGAGCGGCGCGTCAGCAGAACCGCGCCGGTCACCACCGATATCTCGCGCGCCGCGCTGGCCTGGAACATGTAGTCCTCGTCCGGCAGACGGGCGCGTTTCATGGTGTGATGGACCCAGCCGCCGCCCATGAACATGCCTGCATGCTGCACGGTCTCGTCGGGATAGAGCAGCAGCGGGCCGACGCAGGCCACATCGGGCTCGTCCAGCCGGGCGTGCATGCGCTCCAGCCAGTCCTCGCTGACCGGCACGATGTCGTCGTTGAGGAACAGGATGGGCCCGTCGCCCTTGCCCAGCCGTACGCCGGCGTTGGTCAGGCGGGAAAAGTTGAACGGTCCGTCGTCCCTGAGCAGGTGCACGCGCGGCGAGCGGGCCAGGTCTTCCTGCGCCTGCAGGGCGTAGAAGTTGGTGGTGCCGTTGGCGACGATGACGACCTCTTCGACCAGCGAGCGGTCTGCCAGCAACAGGCTGCGCACCAGCTGACGCAGCAGGTTTCCCTTGTCCTTGTTGCAGATCACCACGGTGGCGCCCTTGCCGCCGGGGGCGCGCGGCGGCGGCGCGGAGCCGCGCGCCTGATCGCGGCGCTCGGCCACGTCGGCATCGGTGATCTCGGCGTCCAGCAGCGGCCGGGCCGCGTGGCGCCAGCGGCCGCGCACCTGGGCGGCGGGCCGTCCTTCGGTCCAGGCCAGGACCAGGGCGCGCGGATCGGCGCCCCCAACCGAGCCCTTGGGCAGGGCGGCGCCGCGCACGGCGATGCGGGAGAACAGATAGTCCACCTGGCGCAGCATGGTGGGATTGGCGCCCGGCATGAACAGGGGCTGCACCTTGTCGTCCACCCGGCGGATCATGTCGAAGCTGATCACCTCGGCGACCCCGCCCAGGGCGGCGCGGGCCAGCTCCAGCGGCAGCTCCTTGAAGGGGGCGTCGCCCGCCTCCAGGAACAGGAGGAAGGCGCCGTCGGTCGGCGCTTCGTCGCCGGGCGCCAGAATCTCGGCGTGGGAGCCCAGGCGGCGGACCGCTGCGCGGGTTTTCTCCATCGCTTCGGCGTTACCGTTGTCGCGCACGACAATGGCGACACGGGCGGGCTTGAAGCGTTCGTCCTTCGGATCCGGTGACGGCGGATGCACGCCGATGACCTTGCGCCACCGCGCCCAGTCGGCGCTGCGCATCATGTAGTCGCCGTCGAGATCGGCGGCGTCATCGTTGACGGCGGCCTGGCCGATCCGCTCCAGAATGGGATGAGGCTGGCCGATCCGGTCGTCGCCGGCGTGCGGCAGGGGCCGTCCCGCCGCGACCAGACCGAGGGCCGTGCGCGGTCCGACGCCGCGCAGGACGATCATCATCATCGCCGCCACGCGCAGCACGCCGCGCCGGCGGACGGCCGCGATCAGCCGGATGAGGATCGCTTTGATGCGCCTCAGATACTTCATCGCGGGCGGCTCATCATGGCGCGGCGGTCGGCAGGGGCTGGCGGAACACGGCCTGGGCCAGGGCGTCGTCCTGCGCCCGCAGGCGCGGATCGGACCCGTCCTCCCGCGCGATCTCCAGCGCTTCGCGGAGCAGATTCATGTGCATGTCGGCCCAGGTCTGCAGCAGTTTGGGGTCGACCCCGACCTCCCGGGCCAGGGCGAAGGCCATCGGCATCACCGCCCCGTGCCAGCGCGGACGGTGCCGGCGCCAGTTGTTGTGGGCATTGCCGGCGATAGCCGGCTCGGCATGCCAGTAGGCGTCGCACTCGGCGTAGCGCCTCAGCACGAACTCGGTGCAGGGGATCGCCTGGGTCATGTCGGCGAACGGCTCGCCCGTGAAACTGTGCTCGAAGGCGGTGGACAGCAGGTCGGCGCGCCACACGATGGAATAGATGGCCGTGAACAGATTGTCGGTCTGCTCGGCGGCCTGGCGCACCTTCATCACCCCGCTGGGGGCCACACCCTGCGCGATGGGCAGGGCCTCGGCGATCAGCCGCTCGGGCGTGTCGGCCGAGCCCAGGGCCTGGCGGTGATAGACGCAGAAGTTGGTGAAGGCGAAGGGGATGCCGGGGTTGGCCTTCAGCGCCTTGACGATCTTCGGCAGCTGGCCCGGAACCAGATAGTCGTCGTCTCCGACCACCCAGATATATTCCGCGCCCGGAGCGTGGGCCGCGTCGCGGATGCCGCCCAGCATGCCGATGCCCGCCGCGCTCTCGTCCAGGCGAAGACGGCTGTCATGCAGCCGCAGCAGCATGTCCATGGTCTGATCTTCGGAAGCGCCGTCGACGATCATCAGTTCGATCGAGCCGTCGTCCGCCGGCATCACCGTGTCGAGCAGCCAGCGCGCGTTCCTGGTCACGAATTCGCGCCGATTGAAGGTCGAAATCAGGATGCGCAGGAAGACCGGCCGGTTCTTGAACGCCGGATCGATGGCCGCGCGGTTGCGGGCGTAGCTCTGCTCGATCAGCGACAGGTCGCGCCGCACGCCGCGTTCGCCCTGCAGCCGAGCCAGGGGCGCATCGCCCTCCTCGGCCAGGACAGGGGTCGGCAACAGGGCCGGCCACGCCTGACGGCGCGCCTCGGCAATGAAGCTCTCGCGGCTGGTCTCGTCGGGCAGGCGGACGATATCGGCGGTGGCGAGGGTCTCGAAGGCTTTCCGGTCGAGGGTGTCACCGGGCCGCAGCAGGGGCGCCTGCTCGACGCGCAGACCGATCGGGGCCGCGTCGGCGCCGCGGTCATGGGCCGCCATCGCGCCGACAACGCCCCGGGCGTAGTCGGTCCAGTCGCGGAAGCGGCGGGCGGCGATCTGCTGACGCAGATCGGCCAGGAGCGCGGGGGTTTCGCACAGACGGACGATCGCCTCTTCCAGCGCCGCCTCATCGCGGACATCGACAGCCAGACACCCGCCGTCGGCCGCGATCTCGGCCATCGAGCCGAAATCGGCGCATAGGCAGGGAGCGCCCAGAGCGAGGCTTTCGGCGATCGGCAGGCCGTAGCCTTCGTCGTCGGACACGAAGGCGCTGAACCCGCAATCCTGCAGCAGCTTCTTGATCTCACCGTCTTCGAGGTAGTCGTGGTGAGTCAGCCAGTCGTAGGCGGCCAGCTGAGGCGTGAAGGCGTCCGCCGAATTGGGATGCAGGGAGCCGATGATCTCCAGTTCCCAGCCGGCGACGGCGGGGCTGCGCTTGCGGGCCTTGGCCATGGCCTCGACGAACTGGACCTGGCGTTTGCGCGGCTCGACGGTGCCCAACATCACGATGCGCTTGGACCGTTTGGCCGCGGCTCCGCGCTCTCGATCCACCGATACGAACCCCGCGTCCGGCAGCGGCAGAGGATGGATGACCGGGATGCGCTGGAGCCCCCGCTCGCGCCAGAGGGTGGCCAGATCGCCGCCGCAATAGTGCGAGATCGGAAGCACCAGGTCAGTGCGCAGGATCTCGGACAGATAGGCTTCGTGATCCGCCGCGCCGCCCATGTAGTGCGGGTTGGTCATGGGGATCAAATCGTAGAAGACGCTGGCGAAGCGCCCGCCCCAGTCGCGGCAGTGCGACACCGCCCGGGCCAGGGCGTCGACCCCGGACTTCTCGTGCCAGACCTCCGGCGTGAGCAGCCAGGTGTTCTCGGGATCTTCCAGCAGCTCGCGGAAAGGCCGGCCTACCGACCGGCAGTCCAGCCGCGCCTTGATCCCGGCCGGCCAGGCGCCCTTGCCGAAAACGATGTCCAGCTCATAGGCGTCCAGGAATCGCAGCCGGCCCTCGCCGAAATCCCATCGCACGAGGTCCAGGGTGGTCAGGCTGGAGAGAGCCCGGGCGGTCTCCACGGCGACCCGATGGATTCCGCTCCTGCGCCGGCGATCGATCGTATCGCCCAGGAACATCAGTATCCTGGGCTGTGTCGTAGCGGCGGCATCCTTGCTGGATGGGATGCGGAGCATGCTGTTCATACGACGGCGGCGAGCCTCAGGACGCGTCTTGGAGGCGATCGAATTCTTCGACCGTCATGACGGGCGTTGCTTCACCCGCATCTAACCGGATGAACTTGTTGCACAGACTACGCATCAAGCCCATGTCGTGCGAGGCCAGAATAACGATCTTGGAATTGGCCAGAAGGCCCATCAGGCGGATCTCGGCCTGCTGCCGGAAGGCGGCGTCGCCTACGCCCAGCCACTCGTCCATCAGGAGGACGTCGGCGTCCACGGCGGTGCTCACGGCGAAGGCCAGGCGCGCGATCATGCCCTGGGAATAGGTCTTCAGCGGCATGCCGAGATAGGGGCCGAGGCCGGTGAATTCGGCGATCCGCTCGGTCCGCTGGGCGATGTCGCGGCCGGTCAGGCCCATCATCAGGCCCCGTAGCCGGATGTTCTCCATGCCGGTGACGAAGGGATCCATGCCCAGCATGGGCTCCAGCAGGGACGAAACCCGGCCCTCGACCAGCACCGAACCCTCGTCCGGATAGTAGGCGCCGGCGATGGCCCTGAGCAGGGTGGTCTTGCCCGCGCCGTTGTGCCCCACCAGGCCCAGGCGATCGCCGGACGTCAGGGTGAAGGTAATGTTGTTGAGCGCTTGGACGACGTTTGGCGCGGCGCTGCCGCTGCCCCGCAGGCGCCCGCCCACGGCGCCGCCGATCCTGCGCTTCAGGGAACGCTGATCAGCCCCAAAGATCGGGAAGCGGATCGCCAGATTTTGAACTTCGACCAGAGCCATTGCGATCTACACGTAATGGACGATGCGGCGCCGGCTGGCGGCGAAGAGGAGGAAGCTGAAGCCCCAACCGATCACGGCGATCAATGTCAGCACCTTAAGGCTCAACCAATTGGTCGGCAGGCCCATCAGCGGGTTGCGGATGACGTTCAGCATATGGGCTATGGGGTTCAGCGTATTGAGCAGGGTGACGCCACGGCTTCCCGAGGGAATCCACAGCACGGGCGTGATGAAGAAGACCATCTGCAGCACCGACGCGAGGATTTGCTGAACATCACGGAACCGGGCGCAGGCGATACTGGCGCAGAAGGATATCCAGGAGATGTTCACCGTGACCAGAACCAGTCCGACCAGCGCCATCGGTACATTGATCTTCGTCAGGTAGTGGAAGATGACGGCCACGCCGAGCAGCACGGGGGTCTGGTGGGCCAGGGTCAGCAGATTGCGCCAGATCACCCGCCAGATGAACACCGGCAGGGGAATGGCGGTCTGCCGCAGGACCGCGCTGGCGGCGATGAAGGCGTCGGCCGACTCCTGGATCGACTGATTGATGAAGCCCCAGATGACCGCGCCGGTGGCCAGCCACGGCAGGTACTGCTCAAGCGAGACGTGCATCAGCCGCGCGTAGACCAGCCCGATCCCGGCCACGAACACGATGGTGGTGATGGTGATCCAGAACGGGCCCAGTACAGAGCCGCGATAACGGGAGGCGATGTCGTTGAGGCCCAGGGCGAACCACAACCGCGTCAGCCGGAAGGAGTCCACCACGTCCTGCTGCGCCGCTCTCAGTTCATCGGCCAGCGATGTCCGGGCGGAAGCGTAGTGTCTCGGCAGTCCGGGCAAAAAATAGTCCTCGTGATCCTCGAGCGGAGCCGAATATCACCGCTGCCTGCCCCCGCTAAGCGATGCCTCGTCTAGCCTGTCGTGGGGGCCATCGCAAGTGTATGGCGCGTCACAGCAACTCCGCCGGGGCCCGCCAGGTTCATGGAATCTAACACTTGAGTCTGGTTTGGGATTGACGGCGCAGCCCGCTGCACTTCAACAGGCGCCAGGAAGCGGATCCAAGCCCTATTCCTAACTGGATGTCCTGATGACGTTTCGATTGATTCCGGCCGTGCTTTCGGGCGGTTCGGGCACAAGACTTTGGCCTCTGTCCACCGACGACAGGCCCAAGCAGTTCCATGCCCTGTGCACCGAACGGACCATGTTCCAGGACACCCTGGCCCGGTTCGCCGAGGCGTCGGACCAGATCGAGGTGCTGGCGCCGATCGTGATCGGCAGCGGCCGGCACGGCGACAGCATCCTGGCCCAGGCGCGGGAACTGGGCATCGAGCCCTCGGCGGCGGCCCTGGAGCCGATGGGGCGCAACAGCGCGCCGGCAGCCGCCGTCGCGGCCCGTCTGGCGCAGGAGCAGGACCCCGAGGCCCTGGTGATCCTGATGGCGGCCGACCACCTGATCCCGGACACCGCGAGTTTCCGCCGGACCGTCGCCGCCGCCGCCCATGCCGCGCTGAGCCGGATCGTGGTGTTCGGCGTGGAGCCGACCGGTCCGGAGACGGGGTACGGCTATATCGAGAGCGGCGCGCCGATCGAAGGAGACGTTCGCCAACTGGTCCGCTTCGCCGAGAAGCCTGATCTGGAGACGGCCCGGGCCTACCTCGCCAGCGGCCGGTACATGTGGAACGCCGGCATCTTCCTGTTCTCGCCCGCCGTGCTGCTGCAGGAAATGGCGCGCCTGGCGCCCAACGTCCTGGCCGCCTGCGACCGGGCGCTGGAAACCGCCACGCATGACGGGCCGCTGATCCGCCTGGGCGCCGAAGCCTTCGCCGCCGCGCCGTCCATCTCGCTGGACTACGCGGTGATGGAGAAGACCGACAAGGGCGCGGTGATCCCCATGGGGACGGCCTGGGCCGACGTCGGTTCCTGGGCGGAGCTGTGGCGGCAGGGCAAGCGCGATCTTGATGACAACCGCCTGCACGGCGACGTACTGACCGCCGACAGCCGGGGGAACATGGTCTGGTCGGAAGGGCGCACGGTCGCCGTGCTGGGGGTTAAGGACCTGATCGTAGTCGAGACTTCGGACGCCGTGCTGGTGATGTCCAAATCCCGGGCCCAGGACGTCAAGCTGATGGTCGAACAGTTCAAGGCCCGTAGCCGATGAGCAACCTGCGCGACGCCGCCGCCGCCGTACGGACCTGGCTGACCCGGGACGGCCTGCCTCTGTGGGGCGTGGTCGGCGTGGACGAGACGGGATCGTTTCACGAAAGCATCGGCTTTGACGGCCGCCCGGACATCGTGGCGCGGCGGATGCGGGTTCAGGCGCGCCAGCTGCATGTCTTCTCCGAAGCCGCAGTCCGGGGCTGGTGGCCGCAGGCCCGCGCGGTGGCCGACGGCGGCTTCCGCGCCCTGGTGCGCGACTTCTGGCAGGCGGACGGGCAGGCCGGCTTCATCCATTCGGTGACGCCCGACCGCAAACCCCTCGATCTTAAGCGGGACACCTACGACCATGCCTTCGGCCTGTTCGCCCTGGCCTGGTACTACAAGGCTTCGCGCGATCCCGACGCGTTGCGCATCGCCCACGAAATCCTCGATTTCCTCGAACGCGACATGGCCGACGGCAACGCCGGCGGCTTCGTCGAAAGCCGTCCCGAGGCTCTGCCGCGCCGGTCCGATCCGCACATGCACCTGCTCGAGGCCAGCCTGGAGTGGGTCGAGGCGGGCGGCGGCGACCGGTTCCTGGGCGTCGCCCGAAGGATGGTGGGCCTGTTCCAGAGCCACTTCTTCGACCGGACCCACGGCGTGCTGGGCGAGCAGTTCGCCGCCGACCTGGGCCTGGCGGAGGGCGCGGCTGGCCAGATGGTGGCGCCGGGCCACCATTGCGAGTGGTTCTGGCTGCTGGCGTGGGCGCAGGCGCGCGGGGCGGGCGACGCCTCAGCCGAAGGGCGCTCGCTCTACGACTTCGCCCTGCGCCACGGACTGGACGCCGACGGCTTCGCCATCGACGAATGCGACACCCGCGGCCGCCAGGTGCGCCTCAGCCGGCGTGCCTGGCCGCAAACCGAGCTGATCAAGGCTTATATCGAGGCCGCCCGCCAGGGCGATGAAGCGGCGGGAGATGCCGCCGCGCGCGTGGCCCACCGGTTCCTGGACACCTATCTGGCGACCGCGGTTCCAGGTCTCTGGATGGATCAGTTCGACGCCGATGGACGCGCCATGACCAGGACGGCGCCCGCCAGCACCCTCTATCACGTGATCGTAGCGTTCCGTGAACTGATGATCTTCGCCGAGTGCGGCTGACGCTCCGCTCCGGACGGCGCCTTGGGCCGCCGGGGAAATGGTCCGAACAGATGATGCAGGCGCGTCTCCAGGAATGACGCCAGGGTTTCGGGGACAACCGCAGGCGATTCTGCCGGACGTCCCGACAACCCTCGCAGCAAGTCCGTGGCGACGTCGTTCCAGGTCCGGGGTTTGAATCGCTTGGCGATGGTCTGCTCCAGCCTGGCGCGCCATTTGGGCTGGTTCACCAGCTTCGCGAAGATCTCGGCAAGATGTTCCGTATCGGGAGGATCGGCGTAGAGGGCGAACTCGCCGCCGACCTCCGGCAGGGAGGTCAACAGGGAGGTCACGCACACCTTGCCCGCGGACAAGGCCTCTCCGACCGGCAGGCCCCAACCCTCCGCGACCGAGGGATAGACCACGAACAGACAGTCCCTGTAGAGGGCGCTGAGCTCGGCGTCGGACACGCTTTCGAGCCAGACCAGCCCTTCGTCCGACGACTGTTCTTCGCGGAGCATCTCGACCAGCGCCTCGCTGCGCCAGCCGGGCCGGCCAGCCAGAACCAGCTTGGGCGCGCGGCCATCGGTTTTGCGCAGGCGGCGCCAGGCCTCGATCATGGGCCCCTGGTTCTTGCGCGGCTCGATGGAGCCCACGCTCAGGATGAAGTCGCCGGCGACCAGACCCGCCGGCAGGGGCGCGGTCTCGCCGCTGCGGGCGTAGCCGTGGGCCAGGGGTATGGGCAGGATCGGGATGTCGCGGTCCGGCGCCACGACCCGCAGATAGGCCGCCAGTTCCTGCGCCGTGTAGTGGGAATTGGTGGTGAAGAAGTCCCAGTCGGGCAGGCCCCGCCGGAACTGTTGTTCGAACACCTTCACCGTATTGGGTTCGGCCATTCCGGGCAGGGTGACGGGGAAGAGGTCGTGGATCATCACCCCGAAACGCGCGCCGTGGCGGCGCACCGGTCCGCCCAAACCGATGGCCGCGTCGGCGGCCCAGAACGCGCCCGGCACGAAATAGACCGATCCGGAGCCAGGCAGGAAGGCGAGCGCCGCCGCCCTCAGCCGGTCGACGATATCGCGCGCCGCCTCCAGATCGATCCGGGCGCTGCGGACATAGGCCAGCAGCTCGTGCAGACCTTCGGTCGGCAGCCGCCAGGGCCGTTTGAACTCCGAAAATGCGAACTCGAGTGCGCCGAACGGGCCAAGGTCCGGGCCCGGCCCTTCGAGGGCGGCGGCCAGCAGCTCGATCTGCACGCGCTGGATTCCGCTGACGAAGCCGTGGGTCTCCATGAAGATCAGCAGGTCGGAGACATCGTAGACCAGCAGGTCGCGCAGGATCGGCACGCGGCGGAGGTCGAACTCGCTCTCGCGCAGGGTGCGCTGGTAGGTCCAGTGGGTCAGTTCGCACTGGCCGGGCCAGTCGAAATCGTCGCCCAGATGGCGGGTGAAGACCGGCGCCACGACCCGGGGCGCCCGGACCCAGTGCTGGCCGAAGGCCGCCACGACCGTCTGCGCCACGCGGTCCACCATCACCGGCCCGCCGGTCATGCCTTCGTATTTTTCGGCCTGCCGCATCATCATGGTGCGCGCGGCGAGCCGCCGGGCCAGGAGCGGTGCTTCGGCGAAGGCTTCGGCGAGGGCGGCGACATAGCGGTCCGGCGCGTGGACATCCCGCACCCGTTTTAGGCCCGCCGCGCCGATGCGCTTATAGGCCTGTGGGTCGCGCACAAGGCCGTCGAGCACCGCCAGTAGAGCAGGAATCTCGCCCTCGGCGGGAACCTTCAGGACGGCATCGTCGGGCAGTCCGGCGTACCAGCCCGCGTCGGTGACCACCGCAGGGACGCCGAAGGTCCAGGTTCTGAGAATGCCGCCGGAGGCTTCCCCCAGGGTCGGATGACGCAGGTTGAAGGCCAGGTGAGCCTTGGCGATGGCGGCGTCCAGATCCGCTTCGGGCGCAAAGCCATGCAGATGGACCTTGTCCGCCAGCCCAAGGCGCTGGATCAGGCCCCGGATCAGGGGCTCGTCCCAAAGCGAGCCGGATATATCCAGCCGGAACTCGTGGCCTTGCCACTGCGCCAGGGCCTCCAGGACGCTTTCCAACCGCCGGTTGCGGTTGAGGTAGCCGAACATGACGAAGCGCCAGGGCGGCTTGAACGTGCGTCTGGTCGCTGGGCCAAGGCCGGACAGGGTGCGGAAAGGCAGAGGCGCTTCCAGCAGGGGCGTGTCGCTGCGCGAACGGATGTCGGCCGCCGCCGCAGCCGAATGGCAGACGACCCCGAGCGCGTTGCGGATATAGAGCTCGGTGAAGGGCATGGCCTCGACGTGATCTTCCACGCCCGCGCCATTGGCCGCCACGACCGCCTGGGCGGCCGCCAGGCCTTCGGGTCCGTAGAGAGACGAGGCCGCCGCCAGATAACCGGAGAAGGGCTCCGGATCGTGGCGCGAGCGCTCCACGGTGAAGTGGTGCAGCCGCGTGTCGTGCAGCACGACAAACCCCGGGACCGCCTCGGCCACACGGGCGATGCCGGTGTGAAACCGGGAATCGTTGCCCAGATTGAAAACGTTGACCGCGCCCAACACCGCCTGGCTGAACTCGCGCGTATAGACGAGGCCCGGATCGAAGCGGCGCACGACCGCGCCGTCCGGCAGACCGGCCGCATCCGCATCGATGTCGGTCCAGAACTCCACGTCGAACCGGTCCATCAGCGCCTGGGCGATCCGCGCCGTGAAATGGGCGATGTCGGTGCGCTGCGGCGGCAGGGGAGAGAACCAGTTGACCCGCATGTCAGCGGCCTTCCAGCGTGATCCGCTCCGCGAAGATGCAGACCGTATTGGCCCGGCCGGCCGGCTTCAGCGGGCCCACGCCCTCGGCGAACAGGCCGATCTCGTACCAGCTTCCCTGCCCTTCGGAGCCCCGCTCGACCCGTAGAGCGACCTCGGCGCCGGCGCCGGGGGCCACGTCATGCGGCAGATCGACGGCTAGGATGTCGGCGGCGACCCGGCCGGCCTGGTCCGTGCAATCGACCGTGATGCGGATGCGGCTCGGGCCCTCGGCGGACCAGGGATTGGGCCCGGTGTTGCCAGCCTGGATTAGCAGCCGGTCGGCATCAGCGTCCGCGACCATCGCCACGCGGGCGGAAAACATGCCCGGATCGACCAGGAACAGGCTCGGCGGCTGGGGGCCGAGGTCCTTGCCGGGAAGGGCGCGGCCGAGCCAGAAGATGTTCTGGCCGCGATGGGTCTGCGGCAGTTGGTTCTGGCGCATGTAGTCTCCGAGCGAGGCCGGCGCCTGGTTCTGAACATAGACGTCCAGGGTCTCCAGCACCTCGGTCTCGAACCCGGCGTAGCGGCCCAGATCGGCGACCTCGGCCGGGGTGAACTCGCGGTTGTGCCGCCCGTAAGCGCCCAGCCACGGCACATAGGGGCCGAAGGAGTAGGGGGTGCCGCCCTGAAGGCTGCGGGCGATAGCCGGCAGGGAGATCAGGTTGGGCGTGGTCACCAGGAAGGCCCCGCCGGTCCCAAGCACCCGCCGCGTCTCGCGGAACACGAAGCCCGGGTCCAGGCAGAAGTGCTCCAGCACCTCCATCAGGATGACCAGGTCGAAGGCATCGTCCGCATAGGGTAGCGGCGTGGTTTCGACATTCAGGCCCGCGACATCGATGTCGAACGGCGCCTTGGAGTCTACCTCGCACCGATGGGTCCAGCGCCCCTCGGGGAAGGCCTGGACCGCCGTGAACTCGGCATCCGGGAAGGCCTGGCGCAAGAGCACGGAGAAGACGTAGGGCTCCGAGGTGCCGATCTCCAAGATCCGCTTGGGCGGGCAGCGCGCGAAGGCCGTCTTGAGCATCTCGAGGCTGGTGAGAAACCGCTCCGCGTGAGTCTCGTAGTATTCGCGATGAAGGGCCAGATCGGACGGCAGGTTCAGGCGCTCGAAGGCGCTTTTGGCCGGCTCCAGCGGCGCCGCCGGCTGCATATCGGCGGCGGGGACGTAGCCCGGCGCGTCGACGCCGGTCAGGGTCGAAACCACCTTGCCCCAGGAGATGTCGAGACTGCGGTAGCGTTCGTGGCCGGCCCGGCCCATGGCGGAAGCGTCGGACGGGCGCGCCATCACCCGGTCGAACGCCTCGCCCAGCGCCTCGGGGGACGGCTCCACGACAAGGCCCTCGACCTCGTGGCGCACCAGGGCGGCGGGCTCTCCGGAATCGGTGACGGTCACCAGGGGCTTACCCGCGAGCATGGCCTCCAGGGCCACATAGCCCAGGTCCTCGTCGATCGGAGTGAACACCACCGCCCTGGCGTTCTCATAAAGCGTGACCATCTCGGCCTCCGAGACGAAGCCGCGCCATTCGACCCGGTCCTCGACACCGAGATCGGCGGCCAGACGGCGGAGTTCCTCGCCGTATGAGGGTGTGTCGGGCGCGCCGGAGAACACCAGCCGGACATCGCGGTTGGCGCTGGCGGCGAGGCTGCGCAGGACCAGATACTGCCGCTTGGTGGCCACGATCCGGCTCGGATAATAGAAATAGTCGCCGCCCGCCGTGGGCGATAGCCGGGCTGCCAGGGGCGGCGGCGGGTAGAGCACCTCGGACGCCACATCGCTGTAGCGTTGCAGCCGGTCGGTCACGTTGGCCGAGATCGTGAACATCCCCTTGGCCTCGGCGAAAGCCTGCCTGTCGGCGAAGCTCACACCTTGCCTGACCACCGCGCCGAGCGGGTGGTTGAACAGGTCCGAGGTTCCGCTGTCCCACAGGTCGTAGGCCTGGCGCAGCTGGTGCAGCAGCCAGAAGGTCTTGTTCGGGTGCTGCATCAGATAGGCGGGGAACTTCAGGCAGATGGCCAGGTCGACCTTGACCCCGTTGAATTCGGAGATGTCGAGCGCCTTGGCGGCCACGATGTGGTCCAGCACCGTTTCGGGCGGGTACCACTTGAACGGCATGGACACGATCTCGGCCTGGTGTCCGGCCTTGCGCAGCGCGGATTCCAGATCGCGGGCAAGCAGCTCAGCGCCGCCGACGACGAAGGGGCATTGGCCCGTGACGATGGCGATGCGCACGCCGGCCCCTAGCTCTCGCGCGGCGCGCGGGGCGCGGCCTGCTCGCCCAGCATGTCGCGATGCAGATCGTCGATCCGGCGGCCAAGCTCCTGGGCCACACGTCCGGTCTGCTCCTCGGCATCACGGCGCCATTGGCGGCCTTCTTCGGTGGCCTGCCGGTTCTCTTCGCGGATTTCCAGGCCAAGGATCAGGGTCTGCTCCCCCACACGGCCAGCGGTTTGTCCCACGGCGTTGAGGCGCGCGTTCTGCGCGTCCACCAGGCCCCGCAACTCCTGAATTTGGCCCCGCAGGTCATCGACTTCGGCCAGCAGAACCGCCACCTGGAACCGCATCCTCTGCACCAGCAGAAGGCTCTTGGGGTAGGACAGCAGCCGCCGCCAAAGGGGCCGGGATGGAGCAGCAGCAGGCGGCTCGGAGGGCGGCTCCGCTTCAGGCGTGGGGGACGACGCCGGCAGCACCTGGAGATGCTCGGCCAAGCGGTCGAGATCGAGGGCGAGAGTCTTGTCCCACTCGAATTGTTTTTGCACCGCTATCCCGTTCCGCCGCGATGAATCGCAGCCTGCAGCCCGGTACTAGGCCCGGCGGCCAAAAAGCGTATGCGAACCCATCTGCTCCGTCCAGGAGTCCTCCCAGATGTCGGCCAGCACGACGCCCCGTTCGGCGGCCACGGCCAGGATCTCGTGCACGGGCAGGCTATGGCTGTCCATCTGGGCCGGGGCGCTCTTGAGATAGTCCTCGACCCTGAAACGGTATTCCGGTGACCAGGTCTGGGCCTGGAACAGGAACATTCCCCCCGGATTGAGGCCCCGGAACGCCCAGTCCAGCAGATGCCGCTGGACCGGCGGCGTATTGCGCGGAAGCGTCTTCATCGAGTGGAAGACGTCGTAGCCCTTGACCTTGTCCAGATCGGCTAGGGTGGCGAGGTGCACGAACTGGATGTTCCCAAGCCCTTCGCGCGCGGCGCTCATCATGGCGTTGCGCAGATTGCCCGGCGAGATGTCGATGGCGATCACCTTCTCGAACCGCTTGGCTAGAAGCCGAGTCACCCGGCCGACGCCGCAGCCGAGCTCGACGCAAACCCCCTCCGGCCGGGGCAGTCCCGTGCGCTCCACGACCCGATCCAGCAGGGCCGCCGGCTCGGCGCCGGTCGCGTAGAAGGCGGCGTGTCTGGCGTCGTCGAGCTTGATCCCGCGGAACTGGTCGCTCTGGATCACCGACCAGTAGGGGTCGTTGTCACCCAGAGCAGTCCATTGCTCGTGGGTCCGTTCGAACAGGGCCGCCAGTTGCTCGGCCGATGCGGCGGTTTCAATGACTTCCGGCTTGGACGAGAAATAGGGATCAACGCTGCGTTGCGCATGCAGCGCCCTGAACTCAGGCGTCTGGATCAGGGAGTAGATCAGGCGGTCCAGCTTATGCCCTGAGGCCACCCAGTAGTCGATCGCCGCCTGGCTCTCCGGCGCACGCTCCAGCAGACCCATGTAGGCGAGGCGGATGACGTCAGGATCGGGCATCGGCGGGTCCTTGGCTCCGGTTCACCAACCGGCGCTGCTCATCGAGCACGGCGTCGAGCGCTTCGTCCAGCGTGTGGCGCGGCGTCCAGCCCAGGGCGCGCAGGCGGCCGGCGTCGCCGACCACGCTGCGGATCGGGGTTGGCCGAAGACGGGCGGGATCGACCCGAACCTCAACGGTGGTCCGGGCGCGCGACAGCAGGCGCTCCAGCAGATCGCCGATCCGGACCGGCAGGCCCGACGCGACGTTGAACACATCTCGCGCCTGAGTTTCGCCCCGGCGCTCCAACAGCAAGAGATAGGCCGCCGTCACGTCCAGGACGTGCAGGAAGTCCCGTTCCTCATCCAGACTGCCGACCTCGAACACGGGCGGCTGCAGCCCGGCCTCGATACGGGCGATCTGCCGCGCGAAGGCGGGGACGACGAAATAGGCGTTCTGGCCGGCTCCGGTGTGGTTGAACGGACGCACGACCGTGGCGGAGAGGCCGGCGGACCCCGCCTGGCGGACCAGGATATCGGCAGCGGCCTTGCTGGCGGCATAGGGGTTGACCGGCTCCAGGAGGGCGCCTTCGTCGACCGCGCCGCCGATCAGGCTTCGGCCATAAACTTCGGCGCTGGAGACGAACAGCAGATGCGCGTCCGGCGCATGGCGCTGCAGGGAGGTGACGACGTTCAACGTGCCGTCGAGGTTGACCTGCCAGGCCAGACGCGGATCCTTGACCGCCGCCGTGACGGCGGCCACCGCGGCCAGATGCACGACGATCCGCGGCTTCTCGCGCGCGATCCAGGCATCGACCGCTTCGCTGTCGGTCACGTCCAGCCCGGAGGCGACATCCGGCCCCGCGGGGGCGGCGACGGTCCAGTCCGAATGGGCGGCAGCCATCTGCGCCAGCAGGTGACCGCCGACGAAACCAGCCGCGCCGGTCATCGCGACCTTCGTCACGCCTTCGCTGCCCTCAAGGACTGGCATGGGACTAACGGAGCCTCAGCCTTTCCATATCGGCGTCGACCATCTCCACGATCATCTGCTCGAGCGAGGTCTCCGAGCGCCAGCCAAGCTTGGCCTCGGCCTTGGCCGGGTTGCCCAGCAGCACGTCCACCTCGGCGGGCCGGAACAGGGCCGGGTCGATCATCAGATGGTCGTCCATCTTCAGACCGAGGTGTTCGAACGCGATCTTGCACATGTCGCGCACCGTGGTGGTGCGGCCGGTGGCGACCACATAGTCGTCGGCAACTTCCTGCTGCAGCATCAGCCACATGGCGCGGACGTAGTCGCGGGCATGACCCCAGTCGCGCTTGGCGTCGATATTGCCGAGCTTCAGCTTGTCGCCGAGACCCAGCTTGATGCGGGCGACGCCGTCGGTGACCTTGCGGGTGACGAACTCGATGCCGCGCAGCGGGCTCTCATGGTTGAACAGGATGCCGGAGGAGGCGTGCAGGCCGAAGCTTTCGCGGTAATTCACCGTGATCCAGTGGCCGTACAGCTTGGCCACGGCATAGGGCGAGCGCGGATAGAAGGGCGTCGACTCGCTCTGATGGCTTTCCTGGATCAGGCCGTACATTTCCGAGGACGAGGCCTGGTAGAAGCGTGCGTCCGGCTTGGCCAGACGGACCGCCTCCAGGATGTTGGCCACGCCGACGCCGGTCACATTGGCGGTCAGCAGAGGCTGGCCCCAGGAGGTGCCCACGAAAGACTGGGCGCCGAGGTTGTAGACCTCGTCCGGCTGGAACTCCTTCACCAGGCGGGCCATGCTGGACAGATCGGTCAGGTCGCCATCGACGATGCGCACCTTGTCGACCACCTTCAGCCAGCGCATGCGGCCGTCATGGAAATCGCCGTTGCTCGTGCGACGGGCCATGCCGAACACCTCATAGCCCTTCTCCAGCAGAAGCTGCGAAAGGTAGGCGCCGTCCTGTCCGGTGACGCCGGTGATCAGTGCGCGGGGCAAGAAGTATCCCTTTTCAATTGGTTCTGAGACCGCCGGACGGCGGCTTAGATGATCTCGATCTCGGGGAAGGGGAAGATGAATTTCCCCCCCTGAGCGATGTACTCCTGCTCACGTTGCAGGATGCCTTCCTTGAAGTGCCAGGGCAGGACCAGGAAGTAGTCGGGCTTCATCGCCCGGGCTTCGGTTTCGGAAATGATCGGAATAT
Organism: uncultured Caulobacteraceae bacterium; assembly: GCA_903929535.1. Taxonomy (GTDB): domain Bacteria; phylum Pseudomonadota; class Alphaproteobacteria; order Caulobacterales; family Caulobacteraceae; genus BOG-938. Next base: position 20,966 of record CAIYVC010000140.1, read on the forward strand.
GGGTTCCGGGGGTCACCCGCCCGAACTTTTCGGCGTTGACCTCGGCGATCGCCGGCATCTCGGCGGTGGTGACGCCGCAGAACTGCAGGACCACATTGCCCTTGGTCGAGGCGCCGTAGCCCAGCACCGTCTTGCCGTCGGCGGCCAGGGCCTTGAGCAGGCGCATCAGGTCCTCGCGGTGGCGGAAAACCCGGTCCTCGAACTCGCGGAAGGGGCGCACCGTGCCCATGCCCATGCGTTCTTCCTGGCCCAGCAGCCAGTCGATCACCGCCTGGTTGGCCGGGCGGCTCGACGCCTTGGGCGCCGCGGTCACCGCGAAGCTGCCGCCGTTGACGCCGTTCATCCGAACATCGATCAGCTTCAGATCAGCGGCGTCCAGAATCGTCTTCACGACCTGCAGCGAATAGTACTCCAGGTGCTCGTGGCAGATGGTGTCGTAGGAGGTCGTCCGCAGCATCGCCGGCATATAGCTCTGCTCGAAATGCCACAGCCCGTCGGGGGCCAGCACCTGAGCGATGTCGCGGGCGAAGGCGATCGGATTGTCCAGGTCGTAGAACATCGCGATCGAGGTGACGATCTTGGCGCGCTGGGGGCTGAGCCGGTTGAAGGCGCCCGCCGAGAAGAACTCCGGCGCCAGGGCGATATCGTCGGGATAGTAGGCCTTGAACTTCAAGCCGGTGGGATCGATGCCGATCCGCTTCAGCCCCGGAGTGACGTAGGCCTTCAGGGAGGTGGCGTCATTGGAGCCGATGTCGAGCACCACATCGCCGGGCTTCAGATCGGCCAGCTTCTCCAGGACATGGATCTTCTGGGTGAGGTGGCGGACCATCGAGGCGTTCAGCCCGGAACGATAGCCGTAGTTGTCACCGTACATTTCCGACGGATCGAAGCTGTGGCCCAGTTGGAGCAGGCCGCTGTCGGGGCACCAGACCAGTTCCAGCGGGCCGCGGGTGACCGCTTCGCCGGGTTGCGGGAAGACGCCCGTCAATTCCTGCTCGCCCAGATGCAGCACCGGGATCAGATTTGGGCTACCGCTGACGCGGCAGCGTTCCAGACGCTGGTAGCTGCCTTCCATGACTTCCAGTCGTCCTCTGTTCGCCGCCCTTGGGGCGCGCCCTATCTAACGGCTAAACGCCTCGCGTCAATGTGAGCGGCCCGACCGGAGCCCGTTGCCCGCGCTTGGAAAAAGGCTGCGGGGGGGAGTATGCACAGGCCCATTGCATAGAAAGGACGCGTCGGCGTGGATTTCATCGACCTGAAGGCGCAGCAGCGGCGCATCCGTCCCCAGCTGGACGCGGCCATCGCCCGCGTTCTGGATCACGGCGCCTACGTCCTGGGACCTGAGGTGCGCGAGTTCGAGGCCCAGCTGGCCGCCTTCGGCGAGGCCAGGCTGGCCCTGTCCTGCGCCAACGGCACCGATGCGGTGGTGCTGCCGCTGATGGCCTGGGGCGTGGGACCGGGCGATGCGGTCTTCTGCCCCAGCTTCACCTTCGCCGCCACCGCCGAGGTGGTGCCCTGGGTGCAAGCTACGCCCGTGTTCGTCGATATCGATCCTGAGACCTACAACCTGTCCCCCACCGCCCTGGAAGCCGCCGTCGAGGAGACCCTCAAGGCTGGCCAGCTAACCCCCAAGGCGGTGATCGCGGTCGACCTGTTCGGCCAGCCGGCGGACTATCCGGCGATCAGCGCCATTTGCCGCAAGCACGGCATGAAGCTGCTGTCCGACAGCGCCCAGGGTTTCGGCTGCACCCTGAACGGCCATCATCCCCTGCACTGGGCCGACGCCACCGCCACCAGCTTCTTCCCTGCCAAACCGCTGGGCTGCTACGGCGACGGCGGCGCGGTGCTGACCAACGACCAGGGCCTGTGGGACGTGATGGATTCCCTGCGGGTGCACGGCAAGGGCGAGGACAAGTACGACAACGTCCGCATCGGCATGAACAGCCGGCTGGATAGCCTGCAGGCCGCCATCCTGCTGGAAAAGCTGAAGATTTTCCCCGAAGAAATCCAGATGCGAGACCGCGTGGCGGCCCGTTACAACCGGCTGCTGGCGCCGTCGGTCCAGGTTCCTGCTGTGATCGCGGGCGGGACGTCGGTCTGGGCGCAATACACCATCGAGACCGATGACCGCGACGGTCTGGCCACTCACCTGAAGACCCAGGGCGTGCCCACGGCGGCCTATTATCCCAAGCCTCTGCACCGCCAGACCGCCTATCGCGCCTTCCCGGTGGCGGGCGGCGCCTTGCCCGCCTCGGACGCGGCGGGCGGCCGGGTGCTGAGCCTGCCCATGCACCCCTATCTGGACGAAGCGACCCAGGACCGGATCGTCGAGGCCGTGCGCGGCTTCAACGGCTGAGGCCTTCCTCCCGCCCCTTTGCGGGCGCATGCTGGGCAACCGCCCGCGGCGCGCCCGGCGCCTGAGAGTTCTGATGTCTTCTGCCCTGAAAAACCTGGACGACGCCGCCAAGGCCTTCGAGGCCAAGACGATCACGGTCCACAACAAACCGACCCGGGTGACGATCGAGACGACGGCCATCTGCAATCTCAGATGCGTGATGTGCCCGCATTCGATCGATGCGGTGCAGCGTCCGAAACACCTGTCAGTCGAGATGTTCGACAGCGTACGGGAAACCCTGCCGAGCGCGCGCTGGATCCAGCTGAACGGCATCGGCGAGCCCCTGACCAGCCCTTCGCTGTGGCTGGCGCTGGAAGATCCGGACATCTCCGAAGACACCGAGATCATCTTCAACACCAATATGACGATCCTCAACCAGAAGCGGATCGACAGGCTGCTGGCGGTGAAGGCCAAGCTGATCCTCAATGTCTCCTTGGATTCTCCGAACCCGCTGACCTATCGCCGCATCCGCGGCGCGCCGTTCGAGGAGGCGATCGACAACCTCAAGGCGCTGATCGCGGCCAGGGGCGATCGGCCCTACCCCAGGCTCATGCTCAACATGACCCTGATGCGCGAGAACATCGAAGAGATCGTCGACTTCGTGGACATGGTGAAGGCGCTGGGCGCCGAC
>CAIYVC010000141.1 GCA_903929535.1 uncultured Caulobacteraceae bacterium
CGTGGTCAAAGAACACGCCGGGCGACCGGTGCATCTGGGAGACAATGACCCGCTCGGTGCCGTTGACGACGAACGTTCCCTTGTCGGTCATCAGCGGAATGTCGCCCATATAGACGTCCTGCTCCTTGATGTCCTTGACCGAGCGGGCGCCGGTTTCCTCATCCGACTCGAACACGATCAGGCGCAGCTTGACCTTCAGCGGCGCGGCGAAGGTCATGTCGCGCTGGATGCATTCCTCGACGTCGTACTTGGGCTCCTCGAACTCGTAGGAGACGTATTCGAGCACGGCGCGCTCGTTGAAGTCCTTGATCGGGAACACCGACTTGAACACCGCTTCGATGCCCTCGTCGGTCCGCTCGCTGGAGCGCGTCTCGCGCTGCAGGAACTGCTCGTAGGACGAGCGCTGGACTTCGATCAGGTTGGGCATCTGGATCGCTTCGGGGATACGCCCGAACGACTTGCGGATACGCATCTTGCCGGTGAACGACTGAGGCATCGTTGCTCCCTCGCGCGCTGGGCGCGGATCAAAAATAAGGCGAGCGGAATCCGCCCGTCAGGTCCTAGCGTCCACCCTCGGATCAGGCTGGAAAGCCTGCCGGACGCTGGAATTCACCCGGCCTGGATCCCGAAATCGGGGATCACGGACAGGGGCGCCCCTTCGCGCTGGTCAGAGGGCGGCGGACCGCGCCTCGGGGCTGATGTTGCGGACACGCCAAAAGGCGCTCCACCGAATCTCTTCGTGAACGGCGGGATATAGGGGACTGTTACAGGGATGTGAAGGGCTAAATGCTCGCCCGGTTGGGGAAACTTCGCCCCCAAAGAAAAACGGCCCCGGAGGTTTCCCTCCGGGGCCGCTCGTAAAGCGTCTGAAGTGACGCCGTGCGATTTACTTGATCGCGACGGTGGCGCCGGCTTCTTCGAGCTTCTTCTTGATTTCTTCGGCTTCCTGCTTGGAAACGTTTTCCTTCACGGCGGCCGGAGCGGCTTCCACGAGGTCCTTGGCTTCCTTCAGGCCGAGGTCCGAACGGACGCCGCGGACTTCCTTGATCACGTTGATCTTCTTGTCGCCGCCAGCCATCAGCATGACGGTGAATTCGGTTTGTTCTTCGACGGCTTCGGCCGGAGCGGCGGCAGCGCCGCCGGCAGCGGCGACGGCGACCGGCGCGGCGGCCGAGACGCCCCACTTTTCTTCGAGCAGCTTGGACAGTTCAGCGGCTTCGAGGACGGTCAGGGCGGACAGGTCTTCAACGATCTTGTCGAGCTTGGACATTTTCTAGGTTCCTTGGATGGGTGTGTGTGGCGATGTCGTTGTGGAGATGACTGATCAGGCCGCGTTTTTCGTCGCGTACGCGTTGAGAACGCGGGCGAGTTGAGCCGCCGGAGCCTGCACCACGCCGGCGATACGGGTCGCCGGGGTTTGGATGAGGCCCACGAGCGTGGCGCGGATCTGGTCCAGGGACGGCAGCGTCGCGAGCGACGTCACAGCGGCCTTGTCCATGATGGTCGTTTGGCCGAGCAGGCCGCCGACAACGGTGAACTTATCGTTGTCCTTGGCGTACTGGGTCACGACCTTGGCGGCGGAGATCACGTCCGGGCCATAGGCGATGGCGACAGGACCTTTGAACAGGGCATCGCCCTTTTCGCCGGCCACGCCGCCCAAGGCCTTCTGGACCAGGGTGTTCTTCACCACCTTCAGCGAGGCGCCTTCCTTGCGGAGGCGGCCCCTGAGGTCGGTCATTTCCGCAACCGTGAGACCCATGTAGTGGGTCACGACGACAGCGCCAGAGTCAGCGAGTACGCCTTTGAGCGACTCGATAGCCTCTGCTTTTTGAGCGCGGTCCATTGCGGTCTCCGTTACTCACGTTAGGCGGCCGGACCATCCGGCAGCCGATAGCGGGTCCGATGCCGAAGGATTGCTCCTCCGGCTCTTGCCGCCTTCAGCCTGTCCCGAGATGCGTCGGCGCCACGCTCATCCCCTTGAGGATGCGTGTGGGGCGGTCTGCTTCCCGTCTCCCTACGGTCTGGAAGGGCTCTTCCAGTCTTGCGGTTTGGGTGACCCCCAAACCCCGCAGTTCTCGGACAGGATGGGAAACCCCGGAGGGTCTCCCGCCCCGCTCCCTGGAATGGGGAGCGAATTAGAAGCGGCGCGTATAGAGGAAAAGGCCGCCCGACTCAAGCCGCCGGCGGCGCGCCCTTGGCAAAGTCCACGCCCTTGGCCTCGGGCCCGAACCAGACCACCACCGACAGCACCACCGCCACGATCCCGCAGACCAGGCCCAGGGCCAGGCTGTAGCTGTCGCCGTGAGCTTCGGCGATCTTGGGCTGCAGGGTGGCGTTGACCGCCGCGAACAGGTTGCCCAGCTGGTAGGTGAAGCCAGGGAAGGTGCCGCGCACGGCGGCCGGCGACAGCTCGTTCAGATGGATCGGCGCCACGCCCCAGGCGCCCTGCACCGCCACCTGGATCAGGAAGGCGCCAATGCCCAGGATGATCGGGGTCGAGCCAAAGGCCCACAGCGGGATGATCGGCAGGGCGAGCAGGGCCGCCAGCACGATCGCCTTGCGCCGCCCGATGCGCTCGGAAAGGCTGCCGAAGATCAGGCCGCCGGTGATCGCGCCAAGGTTCAGCAGGATGGTCAGGGTGGTGACCATGGCCGGCTCGAACTTGTGCTGCACCTTCAGGAAGGTCGGATAGAGGTCCTGGGTGCCGTGGCTGAAGAAGTTGAAGCAGGTCATCAGCACCACGGCGTAGAAGAACCGGGGCCAGTGCCCCTTCATCGAGCTGATGAACCCGCCGCGGGTCTTGGCGTGGGCCCGGTGCTCGGCCTCCCAGGCGGCGGACTCCGGCACGCTGCGGCGGATGAACAGGATCAAGAGCGCCGGCAGGACCCCCAGCATCAGCATCCCGCGCCAGCCGATGGTCGGCAGGGCCAGGTTGGCCAGGGCCCCCAGGAAATAGCCCACCGGGTAGCCCTGCTGCAGGATGCCCGAGACCGTGCCGCGGCTCTTGATCGGAATGGTCTCCAGCGCCAGCGAGGCGCCGATACCCCACTCCCCGCCCATGGCGAAGCCGAAACCGGTGCGCAGGATCAGGAGCACCAGCAGATTGGGCGAGAAGGCGGACAGCAGCGCCAGCAGCGAATAGAGGCCGACGTCGAACATCAGCACGGGCTTGCGGCCATAGCGGTCAGCCAGACGGCCGAACACGAAGGCCCCGAAGGGTCTGGCGATCAGCGTCAGCATGATGGCGAAGGCTACCGCGCTGACCTTCTCGTTAAACTCGGTGGCGATGTCCTTGAGGATGAAGGTCAGCAGGAAGAAGTCGAAGGCGTCCAGCGCCCAGCCCAGGAAGGCGGCGAGGAAGGCGGCCCGCTGCGTCTTATCCAGCGCCTTCAGATCGTCGATGATGACCATGGCCCGTTCCGCCCTTGTTTTTCTGTGCGTTTATCAACCTTGCCGGGGCGGTTGTGGCAAGGCCGAAGCTGCGGCGCGCGCGCGCGGATGCTAGGTGTGGAGTCATGGCCCAGATCCGCACCCTGTTCCCGACCCAGGTCTACGAAGCCTCCCTTGCCGAGGAAAAAGGCTTCGCCGCGTTCAACGCGGAGCTTGAGGACGCCTGCCTGATGCTGGCCGCCGAGGACCGCGCGGGCCAGGCCTGGTGCAAGCGCCAGGGCTATGGCGGCTACACCTCCTACGCCTCGCTGGACGACCTGCCGCTCAGGCACCCCGCCTTCGGCGAGCTGAAGCGCCGGCTGGACAAGCACGCGGCCAAATTCGCCGAAGCGTCGGCGTTCGATCTTGGCCCGCGCGGAAAGCTCAAGCTCGATAGCCTGTGGGCCAATGTGCTGAAGCCCGGCGCCGGCCACTCGGGCCATATCCACCCGCACAGCGTCATCTCCGGCACGGTCTATGTCGCCCTGCCCCCGGGTTCAGCCGGGCTGAAGCTGGAAGACCCGCGCCTGGCCATGATGATGGCCGCCCCGCCCCGCCGCGCCGATGCGCCGGAGGCGTTGAGGAGCTTCGTCACCCTGACCCCCGAGCCCGGCGCGGTGCTGATGTGGGAAAGCTGGCTGAGGCACGAGGTCCCCGCCACCGGGGGCAAGGGCCCCCGGATCAGCGTCAGCTTCAACTACGGCTGGAGCTAAGGCGGGATGCGAAAAAGTGGAGACCGGTTTTTCGCTTAAAATCCCGCCTCAAACAAAAAGCCCTAGCCCTTCGACAGAGTGCCGATGTCGATGACGAAGCGGTACTTCACATCGCTCTTCAGCATCCGCGCATAGGCGGTGTTGATCTCCTGGATCGGGATTAGCTCGATGTCGGCGGTGATGCCGTGCTTGCCGCAGAAGTCCAGCATCTCCTGGGTCTCGGCGATGCCGCCGATCAGCGAGCCGGCCAGGCTCTTGCGGCCGAAGATCATGCCCATCACGCCCGGCGAGGGGTGCGGCTCGGAGGGGGCGCCCACCAGGGTCATGGTCCCGTCGCGCTTCAGGGCGCCGATGAAGGGGTCCAGGTTGTGCGAGGCCGCCACCGTATTGAGAATGAAGTCGAAGGAACGGGCCTCCGCCGCCATGGCGTCCGCATCCTTGGAGATGATCACCTCATCCGCGCCCAGGCGCTTGGCGTCCTCGACCTTGCTAGGCGACGTCGTGAACACCGCCACCCGAGCGCCCATGGCCTTGGCCAGTTTCACACCCATGTGGCCGAGGCCGCCCAGGCCCACGATCCCGACCCGCTGGCCCGGCCCCACCTTCCAGTGGCGCAGAGGCGAATAGGTGGTGATGCCCGCGCACAGCAGCGGCGCCGCGCCGGCCGGGTCCAGGCCTTCCGGGATCTTCAGGACGAAGTGTTCCTTGACCACGATCTTGGAGGAGTAGCCGCCGTAAGTCGGTTTGCCGGTGCCGGTCTCCATGCCCATGTAGGTGCCGACCATGCCGTGGGTGCAGTACTGCTCCAGCCCGTCGTCGCAATCGGCGCAGTGCAGACAGCTGTCGACCATGCAGCCGACGCCGACCGTGTCGCCGACCTTGTACTTGGTCACGCCGGGACCGACCGCCTTCACCTTACCGACGATCTCGTGGCCCGGCACGAACGGCCGGTTGACGTCGCCCCATTCGCCCTTGGCCGCGTGCAGGTCCGAGTGGCAGACGCCGCAGAACTCCACGTCGATCTCCACGTCGTCCGGACGCAGGTCGCGGCGCTCGAAGTCCCAGTATTTAAGCGGCGAGTTGGAATCGAACGCGGCGTAGGCGGAGGCTGGGATCATGGAAGCGCCTTGCGGACAGAGCTGAAACGGAAAGGGGCGGCCGCCCACCCTTCAAAAAGAAAGATGGTGCGACCGCCCCTCCATTTATGCCCCATGCGCCGAGGCGCAAGGTGAACCCGCCGTCTTTTAGGCGCCGATGGTGGTCAGATCGACCTTCACGCCCGGGCCCATGGTCGAAGACATCGAAATCTTCTTCACATAGGTGCCCTTGGCGCCGGCCGGCTTGGCCTTGTTCAAGGCGTCGACCAGCGCGCGGACGTTGAGCAGCAGCGCGTCCTCGGTGAACGAGGCCTTGCCGATGCCGGCGTGGACGATGCCGGACTTTTCGACGCGGAACTCGATGGCGCCGCCCTTGGCGTCCTTCACGGCCTGAGCCACGTTGGGCGTCACGGTGCCGACACGCGGGTTGGGCATCAGGCCGCGCGGGCCCAGAACCTTACCCAGACGGCCGACCAGGGCCATCATGTCGGGCGTGGCGATCACGCGGTCGAAGTCCATGAAGCCGCCCTGGATGCGCTCGACCAGCTCCTCGCCGCCGACGATGTCGGCGCCTGCGGCGGTGGCTTCAGCGGCCTTGGCGTCCTTGGCGATGACGGCGACGCGGACGTCGCGGCCGGTGCCGGA
>CAIYVC010000142.1 GCA_903929535.1 uncultured Caulobacteraceae bacterium
TGAACCAGGCGGCGGGCATCACCTGCGCCAAGCCGGAAGGGGCCTTCTACGTCTATCCGTCCTGCGCCGGGCTGATCGGCAAGACCGCGCCGTCCGGCAAGGTGCTGGAGAACGACGTCGATTTCGTCACCGAGCTTCTGGAAACCGAAGGCGTGGCTGTGGTGCAGGGCTCGGCCTTCGGCTTGGCCCCCTACTTCCGCATCTCCTACGCCACCAGCGAAGCCATCCTGGAAGACGCTTGCACGCGCATCCAGCGGTTCGCGGCCGCCTGCAAATAGCCAAATGCTCCACCGCTTGCGGGGGAGCCGGCGGCGAAGCTGACTGAGGGGGCGCGCCAAAAGTGCGCCCTTTTCAGTTTCGAGTTTCAGATTTCCTACGGGCCTGCCGCTCGCACGCCCCCTCCCCCGCCAAAGCGGTGGAGGATTAGACCGCCCGCGTTACCGCGAAATCGGCCAGGGCTTCTAGGGCGCGGCGCCATTCGCCGTCGGGGAACAGCTCCAGCGACGCCTTTGCGGTCTCGGCATAGTCCGACGCCAGGTCCAGGGTCGCCTCCAGGGCGCCGGTCCCCACGATCAGTTCGCGGGCGCGCTTGAAGTCGGTTTCGGTCTGCTTCAGGTCGCCGATCACGCGCTGCCAGAAGTCCGCCTCGCGCGGGCCTGAGCGTCCGATGGCCAGTAGCAGCGGCAGGGTCGCCTTGCCTTCGCGGAAGTCGTCGCCGGCGTTCTTGCCGAGGTCCTCGGTCTTGCCGCCGTAGTCCAGCGCATCGTCGGTCAGCTGGAAGGCCAGGCCCAGGTTCAGGCCGTAGGCGCGCAGGGCCGCGATCTTGTCTTCCGAAGCCCCCGCCGCCACCGCGCCGGATTCCGCCGCCGAGGCGAACAGTTCGGCGGTCTTGGCTCCGATGATCTCGATATAGGTCTGCTGGTCCAGATTGAGGTCGTGCGAACGGGTGAGCTGCATGACCTCGCCTTCGGCGATCACGCTGGAGGCCTTGGCCAGGATCTGCAGGGCGCGCAGGGAGCCGGTCTCGACCATCAGCTCGAAGGCCCGCGCGAACAGGAAGTCACCGACCAGGACGCTGGAGGACCCGCCCCAGATCAGATGCGCCGCCACCTTGCCCCGGCGCAGCTGCGAGCCGTCGACCACGTCGTCATGTAGCAGGGTCGCGGTGTGGATGAACTCGACCGCCGCCGCCAGTTTCAGCGAATGATCGCCCTTGCCGCCGGCCAGACGGTCCGCCGCCACGGTCAGGAGCGGGCGCAGACGCTTGCCGCCCGCCGCGATCAGATGCTCCGCCAGCGCCGGAATCACCGGCACGGGGCTGTCCATGCGCTCGGTGATCAGGGCGTCGACCCGCGCCATGTCCGCCGCGGCCAGACGCACCAGGGCCTCGACGGAACCGATGGGCCGAACGACTGACGGGTTTACAGCATCCAAGAGGGACGGCTCCTAGGCGAGACGCGCCCGGCGGCGCGGCTCAGAAATCGCCGGGACAATGGTCGCCCAATAGGTCAGGGTCAAGCCGAGGAGACCCATAGATTCAATGCAGAGCGACGTTCAGGGCGTAGTGGAGACTAGCCAGGACGGCTTCCTGGGCGGGCGCCTTGTCCTGCGTCAGCCGAAGAAGGGCTATCGGGCGGGGATGGACGCGGCTCTGCTGGCCGCCGCCTGTGACGCCCTGCCGGGGCAAACGGTCATCGAAGCCGGCTGCGGCGCCGGGGCGGCCCTGCTGAGCGCGGCCGGGCGGCGGGCGGATAGCCGCTTCGTGGGCGTCGAGCGCGATCCGGAAGCCCTGGCCCTGGCTCGCGCCAACATCTCTGACAACGGCCTTGGCGGACGAGTGGAGGCCATCGCGGGAGACATTTCGCAGAAGCCTTCGTCGCTGGGGCTCAATCCCTTCGACGCCGCTCTGGCCAATCCGCCCTTCTTCGACGACCCCGGCGCCATCCGGGGCCCCGCTCCCGAGCGGGCGGGCGCCTATATGGCGGACGACGGGCTGGAGGCCTGGACGCGATTCCTGTTGAAGGCGGTGCGCGAGGGCGGGACGATCACCGTGATCCATCGCGCCGACCGGCTGGCGGACCTTTTGGCGCAACTGGGCGCAGGCTCAGGCTCGTTCCGCATCCGGCCGGTACTCCCATTCGCTGATGAACCTGCAAAACGCGTGCTGGTGCGGGCGGTCAAGACCGGCAAGGCGCCGCTGGTGCTGCTGCCGGCGCTAGTGCTGCACGATCGCGAGGGGGGCAAACACACGGCCGAGGCCGACGCCATCCTCAGGGGCGAGGCGGCGCTGGGCTGGGTCTAGTCAGAGTAGAGCTTCACCGCGTCCAGGCACATCTCGAAGCCGGTCAGGTCGCCGTAGATGTCGTCGGTCACGATCACGAACAGCCGCCGGGCCTCGCCCCATAGCATCAGGTCCTCGGGCAGGCCGAAATCCTCGATCTCGCCGCCGAAGCCGTCGCGCCAGACGCCCTGGCGGTCCAGCTCGACGCCCATGTCGGCCTCGATGCGGCCGCGCAGCTCCGCGTCTTCCTCGGACTGGACGTTCATGTAGGCGAACACCGGCTTGCCCAGGGCCGCCATGAAGCCGGCTTCGAAGGCCGTGCTCACGCTGCAGTTGGAGCCGCGCCAGGGGGTCATGTTGAGGATGGCGGCGTCGGCCAGGCGCAGCCGCTGGACGCGGTCGGCGTAGATCTCGCGGGCCATGGCCTCTGAGACTTCGGTCTCGACCAGAATGCTCTCGCTGGACAGCACGGGCACGAAGCCCTTGTCGGCGCAAAGCATCTTCTTGCGCGCCAGCACCGCGTCGCCGTCTTCCAGCGCGCTATCCGGCCCGCCGAGGTAGAGGGAGACGATCCGGCGCACTGGAGCCCCTCCCTCTTTAACTCGAGTAGCTTAGTTCTTGGCCTTGTCGACCAGCTTGCCCTTGGTGATCCAGGGCATCATGGCGCGCAGACGGGCGCCCACTTCCTCGATCGGATGCTCGGCGTCGCGGCGGCGGGTCGCCTTCAGCGAAGGCGCGCCGACCACGTTCTCCTGCATGAAGTCGCGCACGAAGCGGCCCGACTGGATGTCTTCCAGCACCCGCTTCATCTCGGCCTTGGTCTCGGCGGTGATGATGCGCGGGCCGGTGACGTACTGGCCGTACTCGGCTGTGTTGGAGATCGAGTAGTCCATGTTGGCGATGCCGCCTTCATAGATCAGGTCGACGATCAGCTTCACTTCGTGCAGGCACTCGAAATAGGCCATCTCCGGGGCGTAGCCCGCCTCGGTCAGGGTTTCGAAGCCGGCGCGGATCAGCTCGACCAGACCGCCGCAGAGCACGGCCTGTTCGCCGAACAGGTCGGTTTCGCATTCCTCGCGGAAGTTGGTCTCGATCACGCCCGAACGGCCGCCGCCGATGGCGGAGGCGTAGGCCAGGCCCAGCTCATGGGCGCCGCCGGAAGCGTTCTGATGAACCGCGATCAGGCAGGGAACCCCGCCGCCCTTCTGGTATTCGCCGCGCACCGTGTGACCGGGGCCCTTGGGGGCCACCATCAGCACGTCGATGGTCGACTTGGGTTCGATCAGGCCGAAATGGATGTTCAGGCCGTGGGCGAACAGCAGGGCCGCGCCGTCGCGGATGTTGGGGGCGATGTCGGTCTTGTAGATTTCGGCCTGATGCTCGTCGGGCGCCAGGATCATCAGCAGGTCGGCCCATTTGGCGGCCTCGGCCACCGTCATCACCTTCAGGCCTTCGCCCTCGGCCTTCTTGGCGGAGGCGGAACCGGCGCGCAGGGCGACGGCCACATTCTTCACACCGGAGTCGCGCAGGTTCAGCGCGTGGGCGTGGCCTTGGGAGCCGTAGCCTACGATCGCGATCTTCTTGTCGAGCAGGCGGGCGAGGTCGGCGTCGCGGTCGTAGTAGACGCGCATGATGATGTCTCCGGGGCGCGAAAGGTCAGGCCGCTCAGGAAGGGGGCCTGTTGAACGCGCGCTTTCGACCGGTTTTTTGCCCTCTAGTCAAGTCGGGCGGCCCTTTCGGACCGCCCTTCTTGAACGCGGGCGCTAGTAGAACAGCCCGTAGGCCGCATCCAGGACGTAGCCGTCGCCGTAGCGGACCAGCAGGGCGTCAGGCCCAACGCGGATCCAATGGAAGGCCGGAGGCGGCGCCGGCAGGCCGTAGGTCCAGTAGTCGTAAAGCGTGTAGTCGGGCGCCAGGTACACCGACGGCAGGAAGGAGCCGAAGGCCCAGTACTGGTAACCGAAGCCGCGCGGATAGCGGTAGGCCGGGCCACGGAAGCGCTGGTTGAAGCTCCAGTGACGGTTGTCGAGGAACCCGCCCGCACGCGGACGGAAACCGCCGTTGAAGCCCTGGCCCGGACGCCCGCGGTCGAACTGCGGGCCGCCGGGACGGCCGCCATCGAAGCGTTGATCGGGGCCGCGCCCACGGTCGAAGCGCTGGTCGCCGCCCTGACGGCCACGGTCGAAGTTCTGGTCCGGGCCGCGTTGGCCGCCGCCGCGATCAAACCGCTGATCGCCGCCGCCACGCCCCTGGAACTGGGGCTGTTGCGGAGCCGCCTGGGGCCGTTGCTGAGCCTGAGGCGCTTGGGGCCGCTGCTGCGCCTGCGGCGCCTGCTGCTGCTGGATCAGGGGCTGGCCGCTGCGATTGCGCGGGCCGCCGCCGTCGGGGCCGCCGCCATGCTCTTCGGCCCGGCCCTCGCCGCGCCCGCCGCGATCACCCCGGTCGTCGTGACGGTCCTGGGCGAAGGCCGCGCCGCCGGCCAGCAGCGACAAGGCCAGAGCGGTTGTGACTAGATACTTCATGGTCATCTCCCACCGGGCGGGGGCCCGATCTGTTGTGGTGATCAGGATGCGGCCCGCCGTCTGAACTCAGGTTGAACGGAATGTGCAGCTAAAAGCTGCTTCGTATAGTGAGGAACAATGAAACCGTCAGACGTGGTCGACTTCTGGGTTCAGGCGGGCCCCAAGGCCTGGTTCGCCAAGAACGACGCCTTCGACGCCGAAATCCGCCTGCGCTTCGAAGCGCTGCACCACAGCGCCGCGCGCCGTGAACTGGACGGCTGGGCCGCCGAAGCACACGGGGCCTTGGCGTTGCTTCTGCTGCTGGATCAATTCCCCCGCAACCTCTACCGGGGCAGCGGTCACGCCTTCGCCACTGATCCCCTCGCCCGACATTTCGCCAACGCGGCCGTGGCGGCGGGATTCGACAGGGCCGTGGACCCGTCGCTACGCAACTTCTTCTACCTGCCGTTCGAGCATTCGGAGGCCCTCGCTGACCAGGACCGCTGCGTGGAGCTTTGCAAGGACTCCAGCGAATCCGACAAGCATTGGGCGGCGCTGCATCGCGGCATAATCCTGCGGTTTGGGCGCTTTCCACACCGCAATACAGAACTGGGTCGTCAGAGTACGGCGGAAGAAGAGAATTTCCTGCAATCGGGAGGCTTTGCCGGCTAGCAATGCCTTGATGGATAGGCTTTTCTGGCCTTGAGCGGCCACGCTGGCCGCCGTGAATCAGCCGGTATTAAACCGGCGTCAGAAGGAGCCCGCCCATGTCTCGAGTCGCTATCGTCACCGGGGGCTCCCGAGGGATCGGTGAAGCCATCAGCCTGGCGCTGAAGGCGGAGGGCGTGAAAGTCGCCGCCAACTACGCCGGCAACGATGAGCGGGCCAAGGCCTTCACCGAACGCACCGGCATCCCCGCCTACAAGTGGGACGTTTCCGACTACGACGCCTGTCAGAAGGGTTGCGCCCGCGTCGCCGAAGAGCTTGGCCCCGTAGATATCGTGGTCAACAACGCCGGCATCACCCGCGACGGCACCATCCTGAAGATGACCTACGAGATGTGGAAAGAGGTCATCGACACCAATCTGGGCGGCTGCTTCAACATGGCCAAGGCCGTGTTCCCCAGCATGCGCGAGCGCAAGTTCGGACGCATCGTCAACATCGGCTCCATCAACGGCCAGGCGGGCCAGTACGGCCAGGTGAACTACGCCGCGGCCAAGAGCGGCATCCACGGCTTCACCAAGGCCCTGGCGCAGGAGGGCGCGCGCTTCGGGGTGACAGTCAACGCCATCGCTCCCGGCTACATCGATACGGACATGGTCGCCGCCGTGCCCGCCGAGGTGCTGGAGAAGATCGTAGCCAAGATTCCCGTGGGTCGACTGGGTCAGGCCTCGGAAATCGCCCGCGGCGTGGCCTTCCTGTGCGGCGACGACGCCGGCTTCATCACCGGCTCGACCCTGTCGCTCAACGGCGGTCAGCATATGTACTAGGGCTCGCAGCGCCGTCCTTTCCTGTGGACGGCGCGCCTGCCTCGATGATCGACGGACCGAATCGGCGGACCCTGTCGGGCCGTCTTCAGAGTTGGCCATCCATGAACGCCATCGCCCCGATCCTCGCCCACCCAGAGCAGCAGTACCTCGACCTGCTGGCCGACATCCTCGCCCATGGCGCGGAGCGTTCGGACCGGACGGGCACGGGCACCAAGGGCGTGTTCGGCCGCCAGATCCGCTTCAATCTGACCCAGGGCTTCCCGCTTCTGACCACCAAGAAGTTGCATCTGAAGTCGATCATCGTGGAGCTGCTGTGGTTTCTGCGCGGCGACACGAACATCCGCTGGCTGCAGGATCGCGGGGTTTCGATCTGGAACGCCTGGGCCGATGCGGAGGGCGAGCTAGGCCCGGTCTACGGCAAGCAGTGGCGCTCCTGGACCGCGCCGGACGGCCGCGTAATCGATCAGATAACCAACGTACTCAACGGCTTGAAGAAGAATCCTTACGGCCGACGGCACATCGTCAGCGCCTGGAACCCGGCCGACGTCGACGACATGGCCCTGCCGCCCTGCCACTGCCTGTTCCAGTTCTTTGTGGCGCCGGATGCCCAGGGCGTGGACCGGCTGTCCTGCCAGCTCTATCAGCGCTCGGCGGACGTCTTCCTCGGCGTGCCGTTCAACATCGCCAGCTACGCCCTACTGACCCTGATGATGGCCAAGGCGGTCGGGCTGCAACCCGGCGAGTTCGTCCACACCTTCGGCGACGCCCACCTCTATCTGAACCACATCGACCAGGCCCGCACCCAGCTGGAGCGCCAGCCGCGCCCACTGCCGGTCATGCATATCGCCGACAAGACCGACCTGTTCGCTTTCGAGGAAGCCGACTTCGTGCTGGAGGGATACGATCCCCATCCGCATATCAAGGCGGCCGTGGCCGTCTGAGCCCTAGACCTTTTTCCCCGACTTTGATCGAACATGAAAGTCGGGGAAAAAGGTCTAAAATCCTATATTTAGAGCATGTTCGAGCGGCGAAACCGCTCACACTTTCGCCTAACATGCTCTGCAAGCGAACTGGAAGTCCAAGTGTCCCTGCCCATCGTCGCTTTGGTTCTCGCGCGCGCCCGCAATGGGGTGATCGGCAAGGGCGGCGCCCTGCCCTGGCGGCTGAAATCGGACCTGGCCCTGTTCAAGGCGACCACCCTGTTCAAGCCTGTGATCATGGGCCGCAAGACCTGGGACTCCCTGCCGATCAAGCCCCTGCCGGGGCGGCTCAATGTCGTGCTGTCCAGCGACGGGAGCTTCGAGCCCGATCAGGCCCTGGTCTGCGAAAGCTTCAACGACGCGCTACAGATCGCCCGCGAACATGCCGCCGACGATGGGGCCGACGAGGTCTGCGTGATCGGCGGCGCCCAGCTGTTCGAGGCCGCCCTGCCCCGCGCCAAGCGCATCTATCTGACCGAGGTTCAGGCCGACGTGGAGGGCGACGTGGTCTTCCCGCCGTTCGACGAGAGCGAGTGGCGCGAGGTCCGGCGCGAGGAACACCCTGCCGGTCCGGACGACCAATATCCGTTCATTTTCCGCGTCTTGGAGCGGTGATCTAACCTGCGGCGTCGCACGCCAGCTTGACCACCGACAGGGCCGCTACGGCGCCCACGCCATCGCCTTCAGAGATCCAGAAGCCGGTCAGGGGGCTGAGCCCCATCTCGCCGACCACGGCACGGTAGCCCGCCGAGCCGGAGGCGTCGCCGGCCAGGACGTGCTCGGTCGCGGCTGGGGATATCCGCTGCAGCACGGCCGCCGCCACCGCCGCGCCGTAGCCGCCGAGGATCACCGGCACGCCCTGAGTGCGCGCGGCCAGGATGGCGCCGGCCAGAGCCGCCGTCTCGCGTCCGCCGAGCTGCCGTAGAACCTCCAGCGGATCGGTAGACCGGCCCATGGCCCGCAGACAGCGTGCGCCCGCAGCCGCCACCAGCGCCTCGTCTGCCTCCGTCCACTCCCCCGCCTCGCCGCCGAACAGGGCCATGGCGATGGCGGCGCTGGCGATCTCGCCTCCCGCGCTGATGTCGCCCAGCAGCAGCACGTCAGGCTGCTTGGCCAGCGCTTCCATGCCGAAAGCCATGGTGGCGGCGCATTCCCGCTCGCTCATGGCGGGGACCTCAGTAATGTCGGGAACGGGCCGGTCGATGGCCAGATCGAAGGCCTCCAGCCCCGCGCCCTGGGCCTGGGCCACGGCGTTGACCGCCGCGCCCCCGGCGGCGACCGCCTCCAGCCGCTCGCGCACCGAATCCGGAGAGCCGGCCTTCGAGCCGCGATAGGCGACCGCGTGACTGCCGGCATAGAGGGCCAGGATCGGACGGTGGATGCGCGGGGCCGGCCCCACCTGCCAGCGCGACAGCCAAGCGGCCAGTTCGCCCAGACGTCCCAGCGCCGGACTCGCCCGAATCTTAGGCGCGCCCATTGGCGGAAGGTCTGCGATCAGCGCCCGGATATCGTCAAAGGGCAGAACGCTCATCGATGCTCCGCATTCTGTAAGCTTGACCTTTGGATAGGGCGCGCCGCCGGGACCGGCAAGGGCGCCGCGTTCACCCGTTGCAAACCCTTCCCCCGTAGGATGGCGTCCAGGTCGAGCATACGGCCATTTCCGATGGTGCTGTCTTCAATGCTCAGGGTCGCAGTGATCACTGCGCTTGCAGCCCTCTCCGCCGCCGGCGCGGCTGAGGCGCTGATGAGCTATTCGCCCGCCCCGGCGCGGGAAGCCCCTCTGCGCGGGGCCCAGAGCTCTGATCCGCCCGCGGAAGCCGCCGCCATCGCCAAGGCGGCGGACGGCCACTTCTGGGCCGAGGGCCAGGTCAATGGTTCGCGGGTGCGGTTCCTAGTCGACACCGGCGCCTCAAGCGTGGCCCTCACGCCCATGGACGCCCAGCGCCTGGGCCTGAACACCGGCAGGCTGATCTATGACACCCCGATCCACACCGCCAACGGCGACAGCCTCGCGGCCCGGGTGCGGCTGGCCAGTGTTTCAGTCGCCGGAGCGCGGATGCGGGATGTGGACGCCGTGGTGGTGGGCCGGGGCCTGCCTTCGTCGCTGCTGGGCATGAGCTATCTGGGACGACTGTCGCGGCTGACGGCGACACAGGACACACTGCTGCTACAGCCCTAACCCGCGAACGCCTCGCGCGCTGCGGCCTTACGAGCGATCTCGCTCATCACCGCGTCCAGCGCCCGATCGACCACATCAATGCCCGAGCCCGGCTTGACCCCTTCCACCGTCAGGATGCGCCGCCAGGTCCGTGCGCCGGGCCGCCCGTGGAACAGCCCCAGCATGTGGCGGACGATGGCGTAGAGGTGCACGCCGCGCGCCAGCTGCTCCTGCACATAGGGGCGGTAGGCGGTCACGGCCTCTTCCGCCGAGACGGTCACGGCTTCGGGGTCAAACAGCAGCCGGTCCACGTCGCCCAGCAGTGCGGGCTCGTGATAGGCGGCGCGGCCGAGCATGGCCCCGTCCAGCCCCTGCTCCACATGCGCCCGCGCCTGCTCCAGATCGGCCAAGCCGCCGTTGAGCACAATGGTCAGCTCGGGCCGCTCCGCCTTCAGCCGGTGCACAAGGCCGTAATCCAGCGGCGGGATGTCCCGGTTCTCCTTGGGGCTCAGCCCATCCAGCCAGGCCTTGCGGGCGTGGACGATGAACACCGTCACCCCCGCCTGGGCGCACAGGTCCACCAGGCCGAACAGGCTCTCGTCGGGGTCCTGCTCGTCGACGCCGATGCGGCACTTGACCGTGGCCGGGATCGAAACCGCCGAGATCATGGCGTGCATGCAATCGGCCACCCGCTCGGGCTCGCGCATCAGGCAGGCGCCGAACCGGCCGCTCTGCACACGGTCCGAAGGACAGCCGACATTGAGATTGATCTCGTCGTAGCCGTAGTCCTCGCCGATCCGCGCCGCCGCGGCGACCTCGGCCGGCTCCGACCCGCCCAGCTGCAGCGCCACCGGATGCTCGGACGCCCCAAACCCCAGCAACCGCTCACGGTCGCCGTTCAGCACCGCCCCGGTGGTGACCATCTCGGTATAGAGGCGCGCGTTGCTGGACAGGACACGGTGCAGCGCGCGGCAGTGCCGGTCCGTCCAGTCCATCATGGGTGCGACGCAGAGGCGGTGACTCATAGCGTCGCCACCAAGCAGGCATGCCTCAGGATCAGGTCCGCCACGGCCTGGGCGTCGTTCAGGTCCGCTGCCGGCAGGCGTGCGCCGGGGATGGGGGCGTCACTGACCACCGCCACGATGTCGGGATCGTCCGGGTAGAGCAGCGGCTTGCCCACGGCGGCGCGGTGGACCTCGATCTTGGGGTGGCTCTCGCGCTTGAAGCCCTCAACCAGGATCAGGTCTACGGGGCCCAAATGGGTCACCAGATCGCGCAGGACCGGCTCTTCCTCGTTCCTCAGCTCATGCATCAGCGCCCAGCGCCGGCCGCCGGAGATCAGCACCTCGCCGGCGCCCGCCAGGCGGTGTTCGTGGGAGTCCTTGCCGGGCTGGTCGATGTCGAAGTCGTGGTGGGCGTGTTTGACGGTCGAGACGGTGTGGCCCCGCCCGATCAGAATGGGGATCACCTTGACCAGCAGGGTGGTCTTGCCGCTGCCGCTCCAACCTGAAAGGCCGATCAGGCGCGACCCGCGCGTGGTATGTGGCCTAGCCATCCTCGGCCCATAGCCCGTTTCAGGACCCAGTTGAAGCCGAACGCCCCAATGGATCGCCGCAACACGCCTTTGGACGCCGCCTGATGACGGTAGCGGGCATGGTGCTGTCGGGAGGGCGCTCAGTCCGGTTCGGCAGCGAAAAGGCCGCCGCCGTGCTGTCGGGACGGCCGTTGCTGCTGTGGGCGACGGATCGGCTGGCGAGGAGCTGCGGGCCCGTAGCGATTAGCACTCGTCCTGGAACCGAGGCGGAACGGCTGGCCGCCGCCGCCGGCCTGCCGGTTTTGCACGACGCCGCAGGCGATCCCGACGGACCGCTCGCCGGGGTCCGGGCGGGCCTGATCTGGGCGCAGACGATCGGCGCGCGGAGCCTGGCGGTAACCCCTTGCGATGCGCCCCTATTACCTGACGATCTGTTCGTCCGCCTGATCGCGGCGGCGGGGCCGGGCGCGGCCCTGGCCGAGACCGCCGATGGCCTGCAACCGCTCTGCGCGGTCTGGCCCGTCACCGCCCTGCCCGTGTTGGCCGAGGCGTTGGCGGACAGCGCCCACCCGCCGACGTGGCGGATTCTGCAAAATCTGGACGCCGCCAAGGTCCGCTTCGACGATGCCAAGGCCTTCGCCAACCTCAATACGCGTAAGGATTTGGAGCGAATTCAGAACCTTCTGGCCTGAGCCCAAAGCTCCCCCTGCGGCGTTCCGTCTCTTTATAACGTCGTTATTTGTTAACGCAGCCGGTCGCTCAATGGTCCGTCAAAAGACCAAAATACGCCTGGAGGGACGCTGTGCTGACCATTTCCGATTGGAAAGCCCGCCTTCGCTCGATCGATACGGCGATGTGGATCGGCATGGCCGTCTACACCCTTTTGCTGGTCGGCCGGCGCACCTTCCTGAACGTCAACTCGGTCGCGGCCATCTGGCCCGCCGCCGGGGCCATGGCCGTCGCCTTCCTGCTGGCCCGCCGGTCGTCCTGGAAATGGATGCTGTTGATCGCGCTGATGGAGAACGTGATCGCCAACAGCCTGGCCGGCTTCTCGGCGCGCACCCTGCTGTCGGTGCCCGAGGCGATGATGCTGGCCTATATGACCCGGCGTTTCTGTCCGCCCAGCCTGAACTTCGCCGAGCCGCGCACCCTGGTGAGGTTCCTTGTGTTCGCCGTGATCCCGACCTGCGCCCTGTCAGCGCTCGCTATGTACGTCCTGCCGGGACAGCTGCCCACCAGCGTCGGCGCCGCAGTCAGCTGGTTCGTCGGCCATGCGCTGGGCGCCGCCATCGCCATCCCGACCATGGTCACCCTGATGCGGCCGCGCCGGTTCGCCTCCTTCCGCCATCCGGTCTGGGAGCTGGGCCTGTCCAGCCTGATCATGGCCGCCTATGTGGCGCTGCTGTTCGGCGAGCACAGCAAGCTGATGCCGCTGCTGGTCTTCCCGATGGCGATGTTCATCGCCTTCCGCTACGGCCCGGTGGGCGCCTCGGTGGTCTCGGTCATGATGATGACCATGGCTCTGACCCGCATCTACACCAACGCCTTCTGGCCCAGGATCAACGCCTTCGAGGAGGTGGAGTGGGTGCAGCTGTTCGTGGGCATGGTGTTCCTGACCAGCCTGCCGGCCGCCGGAGCCCTGGCGTCCCTGCGCCGCACGCGCCGGATGCTGGCTCGTCGCACCGAGACCGCCCGTCTGGCCCGCCGCCGCGCCGACGCCGCCGCCCACGCCAAGAGCGAATTCCTGGCCAATATGAGCCATGAGATCCGCACCCCGCTGAACGGCGTGATCGGCCTGGCCGACGCCCTGTCGCGTACGCCCCTGGCCAAGGAACAGCAGGAGATGCTGGGCATGATCCTCGGCTCGGGCCGAGTGCTCAACGGCCTGCTGTCGGACGCCCTGGACCTGTCGCGCGCCGACTCCGGGGCCCTGAAGATCACGCCCGAGCCCTTCGATGTGCGCGAAGCCATCGGCGGCGCCAGCTATCTGTTCGAGAGCATCGCCACGGAGAACGGCGTCGGCTTCAACGTGGACTTCGACCTGGCCCACGCCGGCCCGGTGCTGGGCGACGCCCTGCGCATCCGCCAGATCGTCTCCAACCTGATCAGCAACGCGGTGAAGTTCACCACCGCCGGCAAGGTCGAGGTCGACGTCCGCCTGACCCGTCTCACCGAGATGGCAGGGGAATTGTCTGTCACCGTCACCGATACCGGCCCCGGCTTCGACGACGCGGTCAAGGCGCGCCTGTTCAACCGCTTCGAGCAGGGCGACGGACGGGTGGCGCGCCAGTTCGGCGGCACGGGCCTGGGCCTGGCCATCAGCCGCCGGCTCGCCGACATGATGGACGCCGTGATCGACTGCGAAGCCACCCCCGGCGTCGGCGCCTGCTTCACTCTGCGCATGACCCTGCCCCTGCTAGACTGTGCGTCTCCGGCTCCGCCACAACCCACCGCGTTCGACATAGCCCCGGCTCCGGGCGAGGATCGGCTGAAGGTGCTGCTGGCCGAAGACCATCCGGTCAATCAGCGCGTGGTGCAGGCCATCCTCGGCGACAGCTTCGACCTGACCATCGTCAGCGACGGCCAGGCCGCCGTGGACAGCTTCTCCGTGCAGTCGTTCGACGTGATCCTGATGGACAGTCAGATGCCGGTGATGGACGGCCTCAGCGCCATCCGCGAAATCCGTCTGCACGAGCTCGCCTATGGCCTGGCCCGCACGCCGATCATCTCCCTGACCGCCGACGCCCTGCCCCAGCAGGTGCAGGCGTCGCTGGCCGCCGGGGCGGACCGCCATCTGGCCAAGCCGATCACCGCCTCCAGCCTGCTGCTGGTCCTGGCCGGAGCCCTGCGCCGCGAGGCCGCCTAGGCAGGATACCTTACCGACGCTCGCGCGTTTGCAGCATCGCCGCCCGAAAGCGGTACTATGCGCAATCAGCAGGACGTCAGATGAGCGATTCTTCCCCTTCCGAGGTCTCCGACAGCCTGATCGATGAGGCGGTCATGCGGCTGGACATGGCCGCACGGCTGGAAGGGCCCAACAAGACCCTGTTCCTGGACGTCGCCCTGCCCAAGGGCGCGGAGGACATCGACGGCGGCATGCTGTTCCTGATGCGGGCGGCTGTCGAACTGCACGCCGAAACCCAGGCCGGCGAGGATCTGTCGGATATCGAGGAGACGCTGGAGGACGCGCTGAAGGGCGACGACCGCCACGCCATCGACGAAGGCTGTGACATCTACCGCTCGCTGCTGGCCTCCAAACTCAAGACCATCTGGCGGGGCCAGTATGGCGAGGACCGGCTGGCCGACCTCAGCGCCGCCCAGCGCAAGCCCTGGACCGGCTGACGCCCCCGCCGCCGATGTGCAACCAGTTCGAGAACAAGACGAGCTTCCGCGATCTGGTGGACGCCTTCCTCAACTTCCAAGGCCCGATCAAGAAGCCGGGCCCCGAGGCCGCGCCCAATCTGCAGCCGCTCGACGCCGTGCGCCCCACCGACCGCGCGCCGGTCATCCGCGCCTTCGAAGACGGGACCGAGCTGAGCACGATGCGCTGGGGTTTCATCGCCGACCGCCCGAAAGCCGGGCCGGTGACCAACTTCCGCTCCGAGGGCCGCCGGTTCAGCCACGGCCGCTGCTTGGTGCCCGCCACCGCCTTCTTCGAATTTACCGGCGCCCGCTATCCCAAGACCCGCTGGCGCTTCACCGAGGCGGGGCGGCCGTGGTTCTGCCTGGCGGGGCTGTGGCGGACATTCGAGGCGGCGGAGGGGCCCAGCGAGCGCTTCACCCTGCTGACCACCGAGCCGGGGCCGGACATGGCGCCCTATCACGACCGTCAGGTGGTGGTGCTGGCGCGCGAGCGCTGGGCGGATTGGCTGGGCGGCGCCGGCGAAGAAGACCTGTTGCGGCCCGGCCCCGCCGGCATGCTGGATGCGCGGCGTGACAGCCCCGAACGCCAGGCCGAACCCGCCCTGCCCCTGTTCGGCGCCCTGTGATCCCGATCACCGACCGGCTGTCGATCGAGGACGGCGAAGTCGAAATCCGTCATGCCCGCGCCAGCGGCCCGGGCGGCCAGCACGTCAACAAGACCTCCACGGCCATCGAACTCCGGTTCGACGTGCGCGGCTCGCCGTCCCTGCCTGAGGACGTGCGTGAACGGCTGGAGAAGCTGGCGGGCGGACGCCTGACCTTGGACGGCGTGCTGGTGCTGTTCGCCCAGGGCTCGCGCTCTCAGGAAATGAACCGGCAGGAGGCGATAGAGCGCCTCGTCGACCTGATCCGGCGGGCCACCGAACGGCCCAAACCGCGCAGGGCGACAAAGCCGACCTATGCCTCCAAGCTTCGCCGCCTGGAGGGCAAGGCGACCCGCTCGGGCGTCAAGGCGCGGCGAGGCAAGCCGGCTTTGGACTAGCCTTCGGAGCCAGGCGCTTCGGCCACCAGGTCGCCAAAATGCAAGTCTTCGTCGGGAGACAGGCGGCGCTTCACCCATTCCAGGACGAGCTGGGCGTCGGCCATACCCACGCGCAGTCCGGGCGCGGCCTCGGGGTTGTCGATCCAGGTCTGGCCGATAGCGGCCTGCATCGCCTTGACCAAACTGGGCTGGCCGTTGGCTTCACGCTGGCGTTCCAGCTGGGTGATGAGCTCGCTTACCAGAACCAGGCTCGCCTCTTCACTGATGTTGGTCAATTTGGTCATAGCATCATCGCCAGCGGGCGCGGGGCCGCGCGGCGTCCTCGAAAATGGGGTGTGGGGGGCACTGTTGGAGCCTAAGTAGGCAAACCGACTCCGCGGCGCCAGCCGCGACGCCCCAATCTGGGTCGAACGGCCCATTTGGCGCGTTTTTCCGATGAAAAGCCGATGATTTTTCAAAACAGGAGCGAAAAATCTCCGTTCGCTGGCCGGAATTGGCCAATTCGGCGCAGAATCACTCAGGTTTTCGATGCGGCCTTTTCCGACATCTGAGCCATGACCTGCAGCGCCGCGCCCATCCGCTTGATCTCCCGCGTGGCCAGCCGCACGAACTCGCCATTGCCCCTCTGTTCGATCAGCGGGGGAAAGGTGTGCACGCCCCGGCTGTCCTGAGCCAGGTGCCCGGCGGCGACCAGGACGGCGATCTTGCGGCGCACCGTCTCGCGCGGCAGGCCGGTGGCCTCGGCGATAGCCCGGGCGCTGACCGTGTGATGCGCCTCCTCGGGGAAGGGCCCGCCGTTCTGCATCAGGATGTCCAGATCGTCGGCGCGCAGGAACCGTCCCAAGCTGGCCATGGCCACCGACCAGTAGATCAGGATGGACTCATAGTCTTGGCCATAGGTGTCGCCGGCGGCGCGCATGATGCGCAGCAGGCCCTCGATCGCCACAAGGCCATTGGCCGCCACCAGCCCTCTAGGCTCCGGCTCCATCTTGTTCCCCCGAGCGCCTCAGGCGGAAAGTCCGGCCAGGCGCCGCAATATCTCAAAGATCGCCGTTCGATGGAAACGCATTTGCCGACGCCCCCTAGAGCCAGCCTTTGAACTTGAACCAGGCCAGAGGAATCAGGGCGCTGACGACGATTACGGCGAGGCCGAACGGGTAGCCCAGGTGCCACTCCAGCTCGGGCATGACCTTGAAGTTCATGCCGTAGATGCCCGCCATCAGTGTCGGCGGAATGCCGACGATGGAGGCCACGGTCAGGACCTTGAAGATGTCGTTCTGCGAGATGGTGATGAAGCCCAGCACCGCATCCAGCAGGAACTGAACCTTGCCCGCCAAGTGAGCTTCGTAGTCGTTGAGCGACAGGATGTCCTGACGCACCGCCTTCAGCCGCGCGGCGATAGGATCGGCGGCGGCGGCGTGGCGCACTTCCAGCACGAAGGGCACGATCCGCCCTACTCCCAAGAGCACGTCGCGCACATGCGACAGCCGCTCGCCGATGCGGCCGACCTTGGACAGGATATTGCGCTGGAACAGCTCCGACTTGCTGGAGTCCCGCCGCCTGGGCTTCTGGTGGAAGATGGCGCGCGACACCTGATCCAGCTCGCCGGCCGCGCCCTCGAGCAGATCGGCCACCCGGTCGACGATCGACTCGAACACGCAGGTGAAGACGCCCAGGCTGGTCAGTTCGTCTCCATCGTCCAGCGCATGCTTGGCGGCCGCGTCGAAGGCGTTGAACTTGTCGAAGCGGACGGTCAGCAGATGTTTCTCGGTCAGCACGAAACCCACCGGCGATAGGTGCGGCGCCTCGACCCCGGCCATCAGGGGCGTGGACAGGTGCAGCGCCCCGCCTTGCCGCTGCAGGCGGCTCGACTGCTCGATTTCGTTGAGGTCCTCGCGCGTCGGGACCTTCAGGCCCATGGCGGCCTCGGTCGCTTCGATCTCCGCCTGGGTGGGCGAGATCAGGTCGATCCAGACCGCCTCATGCAGTCGGTCGTCGGTGTGGGCGGAGGCCGGATAGGCGTGCAGCATGGGCTCGGGTTCGGCTGAGGGTGATGGGAAACGCGGGCCGGCGCGAAAAGCTCAGCCGTCGGGGGCTGATGACGCATCAGCCGTCGGCGCAAGGCCATGGCGTCCCACCAAGCGTTGTGCTCCACCGCGCCCTCCAGATCGGTCGGATAGGGCTCTACCCGCAGGATCTCGCACTTCAACCGCTCCAGCAGGACCGTGGTCCCCGGCCCCAGCATCAGGGCGGCGCAGAACAGGCGGATATCGTCGGGCCAGTCGGCGATGATGTCCGGATTGGAGTCGCCCTTCAGGAAGTCCCCGATGGCGCGGGCGCCGTCCGCCTGCCCGACTTTCAGCGTCTGAATTTCAGGCGGCAGCAGGCCCAGCTTAGGCATGACATTGCGTTCGACCCAGGGGTCGAGCGAACCGGGCGGCTCATAGACCAGGTAGAGGCTGACGCCATCCTCGCGCACCAGAGCCAGCGAGATCAGGTCGCCGCCAAAGCCGTTGAACTCGGTATCCAGAAAATACTTCAGCGGCCGGCTCCCCTGGCGAGGGAGCCAGGGTGGCAGCTATTTCGGACGAGGCAATGACAAGCCGTGTCAAAGGCGGGGCGCATCAAGGATGTGGCGCGGCGTTCTGGCCTTTTGCCCCCGACAGCGCCCGGCTATAGGGTGCGGCTTCCGACGGAGACGAGTATGCGCAAGACAGTACTGGCCGCGATCCTGGCGATGACGGCCACCTCCGCCTTGGCGCAGGTCGGAAACAACCTGTTCATCAGCCCCTGCGGCGAACCCTTCGTGGCGCCTGCGACCGCTGTCTTCCCCATCGTCGACTGGTTCAACGGCGCCGACACCAACCATGACGGCAGGGTGGATGCGGCCGAGTTCGCCGCCGACACCGAGCGTTTCTTCAACGTGCTCGACCGCAACCACGACGGGGTCATCGATGAGCGCGAGCTCCGCATCTACGAGCACGTCTTTGTTCCGGAAATCCTGCCGCGCGAGGGCGCTGACGCCGGCGGCATGATCATCCGCGTGCTCATGCAATACGGCTCAGGGGCCTATGGCGTCACGCCGGGGGCCGGCGGCGGCACCGGTTCGGCCCTGCAGATCGACCCCAATGGCGGCACGCCCGAGGAGCCTTCGGTGCGTCAGCGCCTGGACACCAACCAGGGCGCCGTTCAGTTTAGCCTGTTCCAGGCGCCCGAGCCGGTCGCCGCCGCCGACCGCAATCTGGACGGCAAGATCTCGCTCAAGGAATTCCGCGACCTGGGCGTGCGCCGGTTCGCGGCGCTCGACATCAAGATGCGCGGCTACATTCTGCTGGACGACCTGCCCCAGACCCCCTTCGAGCGCCTCGCCAAGGGCCGGCGCAAATAGCCTGAGTCAGAAGGCGCTCTGGCCCGTGATGGCCCGCCCCAGGATCAGGGCGTGGACATCGTGGCCGCCCTCGTAGGTGTTGACCGTCTCCAGGTTCATCAGATGGCGCATCACATGGTGCTCGCCGGTGATGCCCGCCGCGCCGTGCATGTCGCGAGCCTCGCGAGCGATGGCCAGGGCCTTGCCGCAGTTGTTTCGCTTCATCATCGAGATGGCTTCGGGAACCCACGCGCCCTGGTCCAGCAGGCGGCCCAGCGCCAGCACGCCCTCGAAGCCCAGCGCGATCTCGGTCTGCATGTCGGCCAGCTTCTTCTGCACCAGCTGACGCGCCGACAGAGGCCGCCCGAACAGCACCCGCTCGGCCACATAGTCCCGCGCCGCGTGGAAGCAGAATTCCGCTGCGCCCATCGCGCCCCAGGCAATGCCGTGGCGCGCCTTGTTCAGGCACGAGAACGGCCCGCGCAAGCCGCTGGCGTTGGGCAGCAGATTGGCCTCGGGCACGAACACGTCCTGCAGTCCGATATCCCCGGTCACTGAGGCGCGCAGGCTCAGCTTGTCGCCGATCACGGTGGTGCTGAACCCTTGGAAGTCGCGCTCGACAATGAAGCCGCGGATGTCGCCGTCCAGCTTGGCCCAGACGATGGCGAGGTCGCAGATCGGACTGTTGGTGATCCAGTACTTGCCTCCGTTCAGGCGGTAGCCGCCGTCGACCCGGTCGGCCCGCGTGCGCATCGCGGCGGGGTCGGAGCCGCCATCAGACTCCGTCAGGCCGAAGCAGCCGATCAACTCGCCCTTGGCCATCTTGGGCAGAAAGCGGCGCTTCTGTTCGTCCGAGCCGAAGGCGTAGATCGGATACATGGCCAGGGACGACTGCACGCTCATGCACGAGCGGTAGCCGGAATCCACCGCCTCCAGCTCCCGCGCGACCAGACCGTAGGCGACATGGCTGGCTTCGGCGCCGCCGTATGTCTCCGGCAGGGTGATGCCCAGCAGCCCTCGCTCGCCCATTTCCAGCATGATCGTCTTGTCGAAACGCTCCTCGGCGAAAGCGCGCACCACCCCCGGCAGCAGCCGCTCGCGGGCGTAGTCGCGCGCCGCGCGGGCGATCAGCCGCTCGTCCTCGGTCAGGCGGTCGCTCAGATGCAGCGGATCGGACCAGTCAAAGGTCTTCGGCGGTGTCAATGAAGGCATGCGCGGCGCTTTCCCGTTCTGCCGCCGACCATGGCGCAGGCCCATCGCACGCGGCAAGGGTTGACGAACGGCGGCGGACCGCCGACCCATGACGCATAGCTCGGGCGACAGTCCTGGGGGGAAACGCACATGACCATCCGCGCGGCGATTCTAACGCTGGCCCTGCTTGTGGCCGGCTGCGCGACGCCTGGTCCGTCGACGGACATCCAGCACGCCCTGGCGCCCACCGGCTCGCTCAGGGTCGCGGTCTATGTCGGCACCACCACCTCGGTGATCAGCGACGCCGACCGGCGCGGCGTGGGCTACGACATCGGCCAGGACTTCGCGCGCGCCCTGCACGTGCCCTTCGCACCGATGATCCTGGAGAAGAACGCCGACGTTCAGGCGGCCATCAAGACGGGCAAGGCCGACGCCGCCTTCACCAACGCCTCGCCCGAACGCGCCCGGGACATGGATTTCACCCAGCCCTATCTGACCATTGCACTGGGCTATCTGGCCGGACCCAAGACCAGGGTCACGTCTTTGGCGCAGGTGGATCAGCCGGGCGTGCGGGTCGGCGTCACCGCCGGCAGCTCGTCCTTCGGCCTGCTCAGCGCCCAGCTGAAGAACGCCAAGGTCATCACCACCACGACGGTGGACGAGGGCGACGCCATGCTGGCCGCCGGGACGCTGGACCTCTATGCCACCAACAAAGCCACCCTCTACGCCATGGGCGACAAGCTGCCGGGCTCGCACGTGCTGGATGGCGCCTGGGGCTACGAGCGTCACGCCATGGGCGTGCCCAAGGGACGCGAGGCGGGCCTGCCCTTCGCCAAGACCTTCATCGCCGACGAAATGGCCAAGGGCCGCGTCAAGACCGCCGCCGCCCGCGCAGGACTGCGGGGCGCGGTGGACACGAAACCCGACTGAGACGGAGCGACAATGCGGCTGGGCTGGTTTTCCGATCTGACGCGCACCGAGCGCAACACCTTCTTCGCCTGTTTCGGCGGGCTGGGCCTGGATGCGATGGACACCACCATCTACGCCCTGGTCATCCCGGCGCTGATCGCCACAGCGGGCATCACCCGCCCGGAAGCCGGGGTCATGGCCTCGCTGGCGCTGATCGGCACCGGCATCGGCGGCTGGATGGCCGGGGTCCTGGCTGACCGCTTCGGTCGGGTGCGGATGCTGCAGTTCACCGTACTGTGGGTCTGCGCCTTCACCTTCGTCACCGCCTTCACCCACGGCTTCGCCCAGATGGCCATTGCCCGCACCCTGCAGGGACTGGGCTACGGCGGCGAGGCGGCGGTCGGCGGCGTGCTGGTGGCGGAGATGGTCTCCCCTGCCCTGCGCGGACGGGTCGTCACGGCGGTGCAGAGCGGCTACGCGGTCGGCTACGGCGGCGCTGTCGCCCTCTTCCCGCTGGTGTTCGCCGCGGCTCCCGAGGCCCTGGCGTGGCGCATCTTCTTCGCCCTGGGTCTGATCCCGGCGGTGTTCGTGATCTTCATCCGCAAGCTGGTGCCGGAATCCAGCCTGTTCCTGAAGGAAGCCAAGTCCAAGGGGCTCAGCATCGGCGCCATCTTCCGGCCCGCCTTCCTCAAGCGGACGGTCATCGCCACCATCATGTCGACCGGCATCTTCGGCGGCGCCTACACCATCCTCACCTGGCTGCCGACCTATCTGCGCACCACCCAGCACCTGTCGGTGATGTCGACTTCCGGCTATCTGGCCGCCAACATCTTCGGCTCCTTCGTGGGCCCTCTGCTGTTCGGCCAAATCTCCGACCGGCTGGGGCGGCGGGTCACCTTCATCGCCTTCCTGATCTGCCAGGCGGTCAACGTCGGCGTCTATCTAAGCGTGCCGCTGAACATGCCTGTCATGATCGTCATGGGCGCCGTCATGGGGGCTCTGCAGGGCGGCTTGGCGTCGGGCATGCTGCCGACCTTCGCCGAACTGTTTCCCACCGAGATGCGCGGCGCGGGCGAAGGCTTCTGCCTCAGCGGCGGGCGAGGGATCGCCTCGGTCGTCCCGGCCCTGGTCGGCATCGGCGCCAATACCGGCGGGTTGGGTCTGGCGATGGGGATCGGCGCGCTCGGCTCTTACGCCGTAGGGGTCGCGGCGGCGGCGGCCATGCCCGAGACGCGCGGCGTGTCTCTGGAAGGGGTGGAATCAGTCGCCCCGGCGCCGGGATAGTCTCCCAACGCCGGGGCGTGCAGTTCAGCCGTAGGCCGTTCGAAGGCCGCTAGTACTTCACGCGCAGTTCGATGCCGAAGGTGCGCGGCGGGTTGAAGTTGGCGTAGTCGCCGATGGTGCCGCGGTTGGCGGCCGAGATGCGGTAGATGTGCGTCTCGTCCAGCAGGTTACGGCTCCAGAACGACAGGGTGGCGACCGAAGCCCCCATGCCGATGTCCGCCAGGGCGACGCTGCCGTTGACGATGAAGCTCTTGCCCGTCTTCACCGCCACGTTCTGGACCAGAGACGCGGTCGGCGACACGTCGGCGAACTCGGTCTGGAAGGCGTACTGCGGATCGGCGTAGTTGGCGTCCAGGTGCCCACGCAGGGTCATGCCGTGCAACGGGGCCACATAGTCGATGTAGGTCGAAGCCGCGTTAGGCGGGGTGTAGACAACATGCACCGGGAACGGCGTGCCGAGCGGGACCGCCGCGTTGCCCGCGAAGGGGAACGGCGCGGGGGGCACCTTCACGTCCGTGTAGGCGTAGGAGAAGCCCACCTTGATGTTGTCGGTGACGCTGGCGGTTATGTCGGCTTCGAAGCCCCGGATTTGGGAAACGCCCGGCGCGTTGCGGGTTTCTTCCGTGTGGGCGCCCTGGGTCGGGCTGCCCGGGGTGGTGTCGACGTTGTCGAAGTCGGTCTGGCTGTTGGTGCGGTCCATGGCGTAGGCGGCCAGGTTCACCCGCAGGCGACGGTCCAGAAGGTCCATCTTCGCCCCGATCTCATAGGCCTTCACCTCTTCAGCGTTGAAGGGCTGGAAGGTCTGCGAGCGGTCGTTGGCGCCGCCGGCGCGGTAGCCGGTGGAGTATTTGGCGTAGACGTTGACCGCGTCCGACACGTCGTAGGCCAGGTTCACCAGCGGGTCGAAGCGGGACTTGCTGTAGGTGAACATGAAGTTCGTGTTCTTGGCGTTGACGATATAGAGCACGCCGTTGCGCTTATCGTCGGTGAAGCGCCCGCCGACCGTCAGGTGCAGCTTGGAGACTTGCTCGGGGGTGTAGGTGCCCTGGCCGTAGACGGCGTAACTCTCGGCGTCGGCGTGGCTGGCGCGGGTGATGAAGCGGGTGCCCCGCTCCCAACCGGCGGTGCCGCCGGCGGCAGGCGAGGTGCCGTAGGACGAGCGGATGGTGAAGCCGGTGCCGTCAGCGTTCCACTGGTTGGAGAAGGGCGTCGCCGCCGATTCCTTGGCGTGTTCCTTGAAGTAGTAGAGACCGCCGACGTAGTTGAGCTGGGTCCCGAGGCTGCCGACCGCCTGGAATTCCTGGCTGAACTGCTGCTGGTAGAGGTCCGACAGGCTGTAGCGGCCGAAGGTGGCGTTGGGCGCGAAGACGTTGCGGCTTTCGATGCCGGAGTTGTCCCACTGGTTGGTGGCGACGCCGCGGCCTGCCGTGATGGAGCGCAGTTCCAGATCAGGCGACAGCTTGTACTTCAGGACCAGTGAGATACCGCCGGTCTGGTCGAGGCTGGGCTGCTGGACGGTGCCGATATCCGAGGCCGACTGGCGCTCGGTGTGCACCTTTTCCAGAGCAGCCAGCGGGTTGATGGTGCCGGCGGGAGCGGCCGCCGCGGCGGTCACTTCGGCCAGGGTGCGCACGCGCTTGCCGTAGGGGTTGTAGCTGACCAGCTGGCTAAAGAAGGGCGTGTTTTCGTCCTTCAGGAAGTCCGCCGAGAACTGGGCGCTGAACTTGTCGGTCGGCTTGTAGAGGCCGGTGATGCGGCCGCCCTTGCGGTCGTACTGGTTCCAGCCGGCCTGACCGGCCATCGGGTTGCGGGTGGTCGGGTCCTGGTGCTGGATCAGGCCGTCGACCTTGACCGCCAGGTTGGAGAACGACTGGAAGTCGTGGTGCAGCTCGGTCTCGTAGGAGCCGAAATTGCCGACGCCGACGACGACCCGGCCACCGGCCACGCCGGACGGGTCCTTGGTGACGATGCTGAGGGCGCCGCCTTCGGTGTTACGGCCGAACAGGGTGCCTTGCGGGCCGCGCAGCACTTCGATGCGCTGGACGTCGAACAGAGCCGCGTTCAGGCCCTGCTGGCGGCCGAGATAAACGCCGTCGATATAGACGCCGACGCCCTGATCGCGGGCGGTCTGGTTGGCGTCGAACGGCACGATGCCGCGGATGCCGATGGTCAGCGCCGACTGGCGCGCTTCAAAAGTGGCGACCCGCAGCGACGGGATGGCGCCGTCCTGCAGTGAGATCAGGCTGCCGGCGTGACGATCCTGCATCGCCGCGGCGGTCACCACCGAAATGGCGATCGGCGTCCGTTGGACATTGGTCTCGGACTTCGTGGCGGTGACGATCACCTCCTCGAGCGGCGGCGCCACCACGGCGGCGGCGGCGGCCGCGTCTGCGGCATGAGCCGGTTGCCAGGCAGCCATCGCGAGAGCGGCCAAAGCCACCCCACCAAAATAGTTTCGCATCTGATTTTTCCCCCTCGGAATGCGCTGAGGGTTGTGCAGATGCCGCATGTCAGATTGGTGACGATGATGCGAAGATTTCAAGACTAGGAAAGTCGATACGCGAACGTTATTTAATAACTGGCTCGGCAAATCCCCGTGCCGGATTCCAGTGACTTCATATCTAAAAATTCGTCAGAGTCAGGACGATTTATGACACTTCATTTTTCTCATAATGACTCATAGACATAACAAGCATCGGATATACAAAGGTATATTTCAAATTGTACATTGAAGTTGTTTCTTCATATTCTCATTGACAAGTTCCTCGAAAATCACCCTCCATAAAACGTCCACGGAGCTGTCACGGCCTCGGTCGCCGCAACTCATCGGGCTGATTTTGCTGAGGAAATCGCTGCCGCCATGGTCATCCCAAAGCATCGCAAGCTGCAGTGGCGAGTCATGGAAGTTCTGTGGACGCGGGGCGCTCTGTCCGCCCGCGAGGTCCAGGAGACCTTCCCGGAGAACGACCGCCCGTCCTACGACAGCGTCCGCTCCATCATCGATCAGTTGCGCCAGAAGAAGGCGATCCGCCAGGTCCGCAAGGTCAGCAAGTCGCAGATCTTCGAGGCGGCGGTCAGCCGCGACGCTATGCGCGCCGATCTGATCGACGACTTCGGCGATCTGGTAGCCGGCGACATGGGCTCGGTCTTCGCGCGCCTTGTGCAGACTGGACGGCTGACTCTGGATGATCTCAAAATCGCCAGGAAGATCGTCGCAGCCGAGGCCCCGGCGACTAACTGATTCGCAGGAAGCCGCGCCTAGCCCTTGGCCAGCCGGCGGCGGTTGGCCTGCACCTTGCGACGGTAATGGGCCAGGGTCCGCGCGGAGGCTGAAGCCGCGGTCAGGCCCAGCCCTCCCGTCATCGCCAGCGTCTGTAGCGCCAAGCCCGCGTCGATTTTCTCGGCGATCATCCGATCGGCCTCGGCCTTCCCCGCCGCCCCGCCCGCGGCGATCTTCATGGTCCGCAGGCCGATCACTTGGGAGGCCTCCAGACCCAGACGCCAGGCATCCAGGCTGAGGCCGATCCATGGGTTGCGCATCGCACGCTTCATGACGCGGCCTTGCTGCGCCGGCGTGTGGGGGCGGGATTGGCCTTGGGCTTGACCTGAACCTTGGTGGGCTTGGCGGGCAGGCCGGCGGCCCGGCGCGCCTTCTTCTCCGCCGCCGCCCTCGCCAGCACCCGGGCGCTTTCGCGCGCCGCGCGCTCGCACTTGTTGTGCAGCAGGTCCAGTTCCTTGTCGGTCAGATGCTCGATGCCCATGAATTCGTTCTGGGCGTCGGAGGCGCGGATCAGCTCGTCGAGCTTGGTCTGGATGGCCTGACCGTCGCGGTTCTGGCTGTTCTGGATCAGGAACACCATCAGGAAGGTGACGATGGTGGTGCCGGTGTTGATCACCAGCTGCCAGGTCTCAGAGAACTTGAATATCGGCCCCGTCGCCGCCCAGACGATCACCGACAGCATGCATAGCAGGAAGGCGACCGGCGTCCCCGCGGCCTTGGCCGTGGCGCTGGCGAACTTGGCGAACTGCTTTTCCATTGTGCGGCCGACTCCAGGTTTCCGCATGGCTAAACCGCTGAGCCGCCAGACGTTCCCGCCCGCCGCGAATGAGGCCTTCGGCCTTCCTGGATTTTGGCGCGTTGTAGGTCCAGGAGGACGCCAGGAGGCCCCATGACCGATACCGAACCCAAGCTGCCCGACCATGTCGAGAAGTCGGTGCGGGTCATCGCCGAGGTCCACCGCGACCATGACCGCAGGATCGGCCCCGTGCAGCGGATCGTGGAGCACGTGACCGCCTTCCTGGCCCGGCCCGCCAGTATCAGCGTCATGGCCGGGGTGGTCGCCCTATGGATCTTCTGGAACAGCTGGATCACGGCTCACGGCGGCAAGGCGCCCGATCCGCCGCCGTTCGGCTGGCTAGAGCTGGCGGCCACGGTCTGCGGCTTCTTCTTCGCGTCCCTGATCCTGGCCACCCAGCGGCGCGAGGATCTGATCGCCAAGCAGCGCTCTCAGCTGACCCTGGAACTGGCCCTGCTCAGCGACCAGAAGACCGCCAAGCTGATCGCCTTGCTGGAGGAGATGCGCCGCGATTCGCCGCTGATCGCCGATCGGGTCGACGAGGAATCCCTGGCCATGTCGCAACCCGCCGACGCGCAGTCGGTGCTGGACGCCATCGAGCGCCGCTCGCAGGCGGCGGATGAGGAAGAGGCGTAGCGCTCTCGGCGACGGTAGGCCCGGCTGGACTCGAACTGCCTAGGTAAAAATGCCAAATATAAAAAATATACCAACTAATGTACCAACACGCTCTCGCCCCTCCGGGCGAGCCGTTCATTTGGCTCCCATGAGCCACCGGCCCGAGGTCTTTTTTAACGTCCCGTTGCGGACATAATCCGGTGGGCGAAGGTTCCCGCGCCCAACAATGGCTCTCCAGTCCGCCGGCGAAGTCGGTTGAGCAGCGAAGGTCGGAGCAGCTCGACCGCAAATGAAGTAGCGCCTTCGGTCAGCAGGCGCGCCCTCACATCGCAAAAGCTCGCACCGCCCGCCAGCATGGTCTCCGCCAATTGATAGAAATCGGCGGCTGGCTGGGGTCCGATCGGCAAATCGTGGTTGATCCGGTGCATCAGCGCTTTTTAGCCACGTGCTTGTCTGAACCCATTAATCGAACTCGGGCGACCATTCAGCGTCAACGTCTTTACGACGCCGCCGCCGAAATGCGCCAATAACGGACCTTAAGGTCCCTCCGAGAACTGGACGTTAAAGGGACCAGTTGGCGGCCGGGCTCGACCCAAGCGGCCGCTTTTTGGCGTAAACGAGAAGCGTGAAGCTCACCTCGCCTGCTGGCGGATGAGATCGATGAACACGCGCAGCCGGGCCGGAATGTTGCGGCGGCTCGGATAGTAGAGGCAAAGGCCCGGAAATTCCGGCGACCAGTCCTCCAGCACGGGAAGCAAAAGACCGGCTTTGATCGAGGCTGTCGTCGCGATGTCGGAGAGGTAGGCCAGGCCCTGTCCGGCCAGTGCGGCCTGCAGCATCAGGTCCTCCTCATCCAGCGTCAGCCGGCCCGGGACGTCGACCACCACCGCTTCGCCGCGCTTCTCAAACTCCCAACGATAGATCGTCCCGCTTCCGGTCCGCCGGCGGATGCACTCGTGCTGCGCCAAGTCGGCTGGCGTCCTGGGCGGCCTGTGCGCCTCGAAGTAGGCGGGCGAGCCCACGACAACCGAGCGTATGGGCCCGGTGATCGGCACCGCGATCATGTCGGGGGGGACGAACTCTTCCAACCGAACGCCGGCGTCGAAGCCCTGCCCCACGATGTCCACCATCGCCGCTTCGGTGACCAGGTCGACCGCTACCTGCGGGTAGCGGCGCCTGTACTCGAAGATTAGCGTCAGCATGATCCGCGCGGCGCCCAGCGTCAGGTTCAGGCGCAAGACGCCCGCAGGCTCGGCGCGATGCTCGTCGATCCTGTCCATGGCAGTGCGGATCGCCGTCAATGCGGGGGCGATCTCTCCGACGAACTGCTCGCCTTCGGCGGAAAGGGCGACGCTGCGTGTCGTCCGGTTGAATAGGCGGACGCCCAAGCGCGCCTCCAGCGCCGCCACCGCGTGGCTGAGCGCCGAGGAGGACATGTCCAGTTCGCGCGCCGCGACCCGGAAGCCACCGTGACGGGCCACCGCCACCACAGCTTCAAGCTCCAGCTGGCTAGCGCGCATTGCGCGATTTTTTGCATCAACCTGTGCCACGCTGATCGGCTTATCAGATCAGTCTCCGGATGTCACATCTGCCTCCATCAACCCAGAGGAGGAGCGCCATGCGCACCATCGACACGGTCTACATCGACGGCCAATTCGTTACCCCTCATGGGGAGGAACTGTTCGATCTATTCAACCCCGCTACCGAGGAGAAGATCGGCCAGGTGCGCCTGGGCGACGCGATCGACGCGAAAGCCGCCGTCGCCGCGGCCAAGCGTGCGTTTCCGGCCTACTCGCGGACCTCGAAGGCCGAGCGGATCGCGCTGCTCCGCCGGCTGCATGACGTGGTCGCCGCGCGGGCCGATATTCTCGCCGCCGCCATGATCGAAGAATATGGCGCGCCACAGGCCTTCGTGGGTTTCTCCGTCGCGCACGCGGCCAACCTCTTCCTGGACATGGCCCGCACGCTCGAGGGGTTCGAGTTCACCCAAGCCGTCGGCGGCGCGGAGGTCACCCAGCAGCCGGTGGGCGTCGTGGCCGCCATCAGCCCGTGGAACAGCAATATCGGCTCCGTCTGCAGCAAACTTGCGACCGCGCTGGCCGCCGGCTGCACCGTCGTCATCAAGCCCAGCGAGATGAGCGCCACCCAAACCCAGGTCCTCATCGAGGCACTGCACGAGGCCGGCCTACCGCCCGGCGTGTTCAACATCGTCAACGGCCGCGGCGACGTGGTGGGCGCCGAGATCACCTCGCACCCCGATGTCGCCAAGGTGACATTCACCGGCTCGACGGCGGTGGGCCGTTCCATCATGCGCTCGGCGGCCGAGACGATGAAGCGCGTCACCCTGGAGTTGGGCGGCAAGGGTCCGAACATCATCCTGCCCGACGCGGATATCGAGGCCGCGGTCTCGACCGTCGTCGCGGTCGGCTTCCTCAACAGCGGCCAGGCCTGCATCGCCGGGACCCGTGTCTTGGCGCCGAGATCGCGCCTGCCGGAGGTGCTCGAGCGCCTGAAGACGGCGGTCGCCGCCCTCAAGATCGGCGAGTCCAGCGATCCCGCCGTCAAGGTCGGGCCGATGGTCAGCCAGAAGCAGTGGGATCGAGTGCAGGGCTACATTCGTCTGGGCCTAGAAGAGGGTGCCGAACTGTTGGTCGGCGGCGAAGGCCGGCCGGCCGGCGTCAAGCAGGGATGGTTCGTGCAGCCCACGGTCTTCACCGGCGTCAACAACGGCATGCGCATCGCCCGCGAGGAGATCTTCGGCCCGGTGCTGTGCATCATCCCCTACGACGACGAGGAAGAGGCCATCGCCATCGCCAACGACAGCCCCTACGGCCTGCAGGCCTATGTCGAGAGTGCCGACGTGGCGCACGCGCGTCGGGTGGCCGAGCGGCTGGACTGCGGCCGCGTGACGATCAATGGCGCGCCACACGCGCCCCTGGCGCCGTTCGGCGGCTTCAAGCAGTCCGGCATCGGCCGCGAATACGGCCGCTACGGGCTGGAGGCCCATCTGGAGGTCAGGGCCATCCTCGGCTGACAAAACCTCCCGCCGTCTCCATCCAAAGGACCCGCCATGAACACCGATCCCATTCAGCGCCTCGCGGACGAACTGGCGATTCTGCGGGTCCTGGCGAGGCTCGCCCAGTCGGTCGATGATCGGGACGAGGCGCGTTACCGCGCCTGCCTAGCGAACGAAGTGATGGTCCCCGCGCCCGACGGCGAGCCCGGTGGCTGGCTCGCCGTGCCGGGCCAAGACTACGCCCGCCGCTCGATCGAGGCGGCGAGCGACATGGCGTGGACCCATCACAAGCTGTGCAATCCCGTGATCGATCTGGCGGGCGATCGCGCTTCGGCCAAGGCGGATGTCGTCGTCGACCTGGAGACGGCCGGCGGTGAGGGCCGGCGCGAGCGCCTGACGATCGGGGGCCGATACGAACTCGAATTCGCGCGATTGGAGGACGGGTGGCGCATCAGCAGGCGCCGCTTGGTCCGCCGCTATGTCATCGGCGATCCGATGCTCGCCGATCAGGCCCGGCTAGGCCACGGGCCCGAGACTTCCATTGGGCGCCAAAAGCTGACTCTGGCGTCGATGCGGAAAGCGGACACGGATGCCTCGCCAAGCCGCACTAAAGGCCGTTCGAGCGCCCTCGAGAAAAGACGCCGCGGACATGGCGTCCGCGGCGCAAGTCTGTTCCTCGGGAGGGAACGGGAAGGAACAGAAGGCAGCCCTCTGGTCTGCCGCGATTAGCCAAAGGCGCCGAAGGTCTCGGCAAAAAGCCGACGGCTTGCTGGATGGTCGACGGGGTTCGGAACAGGATCGATTTGGCAGTCGGCGAAGATGTTTTCTCCGGCCAGCCAGCGCCGCTCTGCGTCCTCGGTCTCAATCGCCACGGCCAACGCCTCGTTCAGCTCAAAGGCCTCCAGGCGTAGGCCCGCGTGGAGAAACGCGCCTCGCAGAGCCATCCAATAGCCCGCGCGTTGAACATTGAAGAAGACCGGCACCGGGATCGGTTCGCCGCTCAACTCCAGATAA
>CAIYVC010000143.1 GCA_903929535.1 uncultured Caulobacteraceae bacterium
AGGGTCTTCCCAGCGCGGCGAGATGCAGGGGCACTGCCGAGCCGCGGCGGTGAACCGGCTGTTGGGATGGGCGCCCAGGACCGGCTTGCCGTCATCGTCCAGGAGCCCCGGCCGCCAAGGCTGGCCGCGCCAGTCCAGCCCTTTCCGCGGCGCCGGGCCATTCCCCCCCTCCCACCAGACGGTGCCGTCGTCGGCCAGAAGCGTGTTGGTGAATATCGCGTCGCGCTGGAGCGTGGCCAGGGCGTTGGGATTGCTGCGGGAATCTGTCCCCGGCGCCACCCCAAAGAACCCCGCCTCCGGGTTGACCGCCCAGAGACGGCCGTCCGGCCCGATGCGCAGCCAGGCGATGTCATCACCCACGGTCCAGACCTTGTAGCCCTTGGCCCGATAGGCCTCGGGCGGAGTGAGCATGGCCAGGTTGGTCTTGCCGCAGGCGCTGGGGAAGGCGGCGGCGATGTAGTGGGACTTGTTCTCAGGCGAGGTCAGCTTGAGGATCAGCATGTGCTCGGCCAGCCAACCCTCGTCGCGGGCCATGATGCTGGCGATGCGCAGGGCGTAGCACTTCTTGCCCAGCAGGGCGTTGCCGCCATAGCCGGACCCGTAGGACCAAATCTCACGGCTCTCGGGATAGTGGACGATGTATTTGGTGTCGTTGCAGGGCCAGGCGACATCCTTCTGGCCCGCGGCCAGGGGCGCGCCGAGAGTGTGCACGGCGGGCACGAAGAACCCGTCTTCGCCCAGCGCCTCCAGCGCCGCCTTGCCCATGCGGGTCATCACCCGCATCGAGATGGCGACATAGGCGCTGTCGGTGATCTCGACGCCCAGGGCGGAAATCTTGGAGCCGATCGGGCCCATCGAGAAGGGCACCACATACATGGTGCGGCCGCGCATGGAGCCGGTGAACAGGGGCTTCAAGGTGGCGCGCATCTCGTCGGGCGCCATCCAGTTGTTGGTCGGGCCCGCGTCGTCCGCGTTGTTCCAGCAGATGAAGGTGCGGCTCTCGACCCGGGCCACGTCGCGAGGATCGGAGTTGGCCGAGAAAGAGTTGGGACGCAGCTTGGGGTTGAGCGGCTTCAGGGTGCCGGCCTTGACCAGCTCGGCGGTCAGACGCTCCCATTCCTCGTCCGAGCCGTCGCACCAGTAGACCCGGTCCGGCTGGGTCAGTTCCGCCATCTCGCGGACCCACTGGACGAGTTTCTTGTGCTTGGTCGGGGCCTTGTCCAGGCCAGGAATGGCGGTGGCGGCGTCGATCAAGGGCGTTTCTCCCCAAACGGTTGGAATCCGAGCGCAATGGGCCGGAATCGGTTCCACCAGCGGTTCTTTGATCTTCTGGTAGACACTGGGAAGGGCGCAAGCAAGCCCAATGACAGCGGCGTTTTGCCCTGTCGCCTCAAGCGGATGACCGCCAACCGGCGGATTGTATACGGCCTAAGGGATTGGGCCATTTCGCGCCTCGGCGAAGCCCAGGCGGCAGGCGGATTGACAGCGGTTGGGCCCCGGCTAGGGTCCGGCCCACAATCGGGAGGCAGAGCCCATGAAGAACACCCCCAGGTTCGCCATCATCGGCTTCGGCGAAGTCGGCCAGATTCTGGCCCAGGACCTCGTGGCCGCCGGCTGCGACGTCACCGGCGTGTTCGACCCCAAGCTGACCGATCCGGACAGCATCCCCAGCAAGGCCGCGACCGGTCCCTACCGCCCCGCTTCCAGCGCGCCTGACGCGGTGGCCGGCGCCCAGCTGATCATCTGCTCGGTGACCGCCGAACAGGGGCTGGAGGCGGCCAAGTCGGTCGCAGGCGGCATCGCGCCCGGCGCCTTCTTCGTCGACGTCAACTCGGTCTCGCCCGGGGTGAAGCGCCAGTCGTTCGAGGCGGTGCAGGCCGCCGGGGGCCGCTATGTCGAGGCGGCTGTGATGACGGCGGTGCCGCCGCACCGGATCAAGTCGCCCATGCTGCTGGGCGGGCCCAACGCCGCCGACTTCCTGGAGCTGGCCGCGCCGCTCGGTTTCAGCGCCAAGGTTTATTCGCCTGAGATCGGCAAGGCCTCGGCGGTCAAGATGTGCCGCAGCGTGATGATCAAGGGCATGGAGGCCCTTATCACCGAAAGCATGCTCAGCGCCCGGCGCCTGGGGGTGGAGACCGACGTGCTGGCCTCGCTCGGCGAGACCCTGCCAGTGCCCGACTGGGAGGTGTTCGCCCGCTACATGATCACCCGCTCGCTGCAGCATGGCCGCCGCCGCGCCGAGGAGATGCGCGAGGTCGCCCGCACGGTCAGCGAGGCGCACGTCCAGCCCCTGATGAGCCGCTCCATCGCCGAACGCCAGGACATCGCGGCGGACCTCGGCAAGGGCGTGGACCTGAAGCAGGACCTGCGGGGGATGCTGGACCAGTTGCTGGCGAAGCTGGACTAAGGCCCGCTCAGCCGCTCATCCAGGCGTTATTTGGCGCCGCTGCACAGATATGGCCTATAGTGAGGA
>CAIYVC010000144.1 GCA_903929535.1 uncultured Caulobacteraceae bacterium
ATCAACTCCGAATTCTCCACCGCCGACGTCGCCTTCGTGATCGGCGCCAACGACGTGACCAACCCGGCGGCCAAGACCGATCCGCAGAGCCCCATCTTCGGCATGCCGATCCTGGACGTGGAAAAGGCGCGCACCGTGCTGTTCATCAAGCGCGGCATGGGCTCCGGCTATGCCGGGGTCGAGAACGAGCTCTTCTCCCGCGACAACACCATGATGCTGTTCGGCGACGCCAAGAAGATGGTCGAAGGCATCCTCAAGTCGCTCTGACTTGGGCTATAGCCACGCAATGACACTCCCGCGCGCGACTTTGACACTCGCCCGTAGCATGGCCGCGCTAGGCTTGTGCCTTCTCGCCTATGTCG
This sequence comes from uncultured Caulobacteraceae bacterium, assembly GCA_903929535.1. Lineage (GTDB taxonomy): Bacteria > Pseudomonadota > Alphaproteobacteria > Caulobacterales > Caulobacteraceae > BOG-938. The sequence continues at coordinate 363 of CAIYVC010000144.1, forward strand.
CGCTGGGAGGCGCCATGACAGCTCTGGCCGGCCCGCTACCCAACCGTGGACAGATGGTCGACATCGGCGGCCGGCGCCTGCGTCTGGTCTGCGAGGGACCGGCGGACAGCGCCAAGCCCGTGGTCATCATGGAAGCAGGCGCCTTCGGCTTCGCGGCGGACTTCGGCGTGGTGCAGGACAGGCTGGCGGGCCAGGGCCTGCGGGCCTGCGCCTACGACCGCGCGGGCATGGGCTTTTCCGACCCCAGCCCCCTGCCCCGCGACGGGATAAACATCGCCTCGGACCTGGAGAAGCTGCTTGCCGCGGCCAAGGTGCCCGGGCCCTATGTCATGGTCGGCCATTCGATGGGTGGCCTGCGCCTTCGCCAGTTCGCCGCGCGCAATCCCGGCAAGATCGTCGGCCTGGTCCTGGTGGACGCCGTGACCCCCCAGATGCTGGAGGACCCGCAGACCACCCAGTTCGTCTCAGGCTTCGCCAAGGCGTCCAAATGGGCGGGGCTGGGCGCGTCGCTCGGCCTGTTCAGACCGCTGGAAGGCATGGCCATGGCCAACAAGATCGGCCTGACCGGCGAAGCCGAGCGCGAGAAGCGCCGCTTCTTCGCCAGCGGACGGCACAACCGCGTCGCCGCCGAAGAGGTAGCGGAATGGCCCGAGGCCTCCAAACAGGCCGGCCAGGCCCCGCCCTTCGATCCCGACTGGCCCATCGCGGTGATCACCGCCGGCGCTCCGCCCCCCGGCGTCATCAGCCTGCGCAAGACCATGCAAGCGGCCCCGGCGAACGCCTCACGGCACGGCTATGTCGATCACGTGGCGGGCGCCGGCCACAACACCCTGCTGGGACCGGACTACGCCGACCATGTCGTAAAGGGCGTGGATTTCGTCTTGAGCGCGGCTGGTCGCTAGGTTTTTTGCACTACCGCCTGGCGACTGCTTGAGCGCCAGGTTTTTGCACTACCGCCTAGCGGCTGCTTGAGCGCTAAAACGACAAAAGCCGCGCAGGGCCCGCGCGGCTTCCATCTAGACTAAGATCTGGAAATCTTAGGGGCGCGGCGGCTTCTTCGGCGCAGCGATCAGGCCTTCACGCTGGGCGCGCTTGCGGGCCAGCTTGCGGGCGCGGCGGACAGCTTCGGCCTTTTGACGGGCGCGCTTTTCCGACGGCTTTTCATAGTGGACGTGGCGCTTCATCTCGCGGAACGAGCCTTCGCGCTGCATCTTCTTCTTCAGGGCCTTGAGGGCCTGGTCGACGTTGTTGTCGCGCACAAAAATCTGGACGATGGCTAGGCCCTCCTTGGATCGCAGCGCCTGATTTCCAGAGGCGGGCGACCGACGATATGTAACCCCGGAAGTTTCCCTCCGAAGCTTAGGGGCGGGCTGATACCAGAGGCCCCGGCAAATGTCCACGTCCCAAGCGCCTGTTTAGACTCGCAAAACGTGGCGGCGAAAGGCCCGGCGGGCTATCCTCCTAGCATGAGCAAGACCGCTGCCCCCAAAGGCGATTGGGCCGAGGCCGCCGAGCAGCGCCTGCTGAGCGCCGCCCTGACGTTGGTGCCGACCCACGGCTGGACCGCCGAGACCGTGCGCCTAGCCGCGAAACAGGCCGGATTGTCTGAAGCCGACGCCACCCTGCTGCTGCCCAGCGGACCCAGCGACCTGGCCGCCCTGCTCTCGCGCCGGCACGACCGCGCGGCCCTGCAGACCCTGGCCGAGGTCGATCCGCGCACCCTGAAAATCCGCGAACGCATCCAGCGCGGCGTCCTGGCCCGGGTCGAGGCTGCCGCAGGCGACGAGGCCGCCGTGCGCCGTCTGCTCGGCTTCCTGGCCCTGCCCAGCCACATCCCCCTGGCGGGCCGCCTTTTGTGGGAGAGCGCCGACGCGATCTGGCGCTGGGCGGGCGATACCGCCAGCGACGAGAACCACTATTCCAAGCGCGTGATTCTGTCGGGCGTGCTCGGCCCCGCCATCGCCATCCGCCTGGCCAGCGGGCAGTCCGCCGCCGAGCACTATGTGGTCAGCCGCATCCAGGACGTGATGGCGTTCGAGAAGTGGAAGGCGGGCCTGCCCAAGACCGATTTGGGAGCTCAGATCGCCGGAATGCTCGGCAAGCTGCGTTACGCCAGCCGCTAACCCTCCAGCGGCCGCAGCCGGTTGACGTGGCCCATCTTGCGGCCCGCGCGAGCCTCGCGCTTGCCATAGAGCCAGACGCGGGCGGAGGGGTCCGCGGCCAGGGTGCGCCAGTCGTCCGCCTCGGCGCCCAGCAGATTGGTCATCTCCACCTCGGCCAGGGCGTTGGTCTTGCCCAGGGGCCAGCCGGCGACGGCGCGGATGTGCTGCTCGAACTGATCGACCTCGCAGCCGTCCTGGGTCCAGTGGCCGGAATTGTGCACCCGCGGCGCGAACTCGTTGACCAGCAGATCGCCGCCCTCAAGCTCGAACAGCTCCACGCCCATGACGCCCACATAGTCGAGCGCCTCCAGGGTGCGGGTGGCGATAGCGATAGCTTGCTCGCGGGTCGCATCCGAGACGCGCGCGGGAGCCAGCGTCGTGCGTAGCACGCCTGCCTCATGCCGGTTCTCGCCCAGGGGATAGCAGGCGATTTCACCTGAGCGGCCGCGCGCGGCGATCACCGACATCTCGCGCACGAAGGGCACGGCGGCTTCAAGAATGGCGGGCTTGCCGCCGATGCGGGCGAAGGCGGCTTGCGCGTCGGCGATCCCCTCGACCCAGGTCTGGCCCTTGCCGTCATAGCCCTCGCGGCGGGTCTTCAGCAGGGCGCGCTGGCCCAGACGCGGCAAGGCGGAGGCGATGTCGGCAGCGCCGGCGATGGCGGCGAAATCGGCGGTGGCGATGCCCTGCTCGCGGAAGAATTCCTTCTCGCTGACCCGGTCCTGAGCGGTAGCCAAGGGCAGGCGGCCGGGCGCGGCCAGGGCGCCCAGGGTCTCCAGCCGTTCGACCACGGCGGCGGGCACGTTTTCGAACTCGAAGGTGATCACATCGCAGGCCGCCAGGGCCTGCAGCGCCTCGGGGTCTTCGTAGCGGGCGACCAGGGTATGGGCGGCGACGCGGGAGGCGGGTGAATCCGGCTCGGGCTCCAGGATGGTCACGTCGAAACCGAGCCGCCCGGCGGCGAGCGCCAGCATCCGGCCCAGCTGGCCGCCACCGATCACGCCGATCATCGAGCCCGGCGGAAGAGGGAAACGCGAAGGCATCAGACGGCGGCGTCTTCCACGGTTTCCAGCACCGAGTCGGTCAGGTTGGCGCGCCAGGCGGCCAGCCGCTCGGCGAGAGCAGGATCGGACAGGGCCAGGATCTGAGCAGCCAGCAGGCCCGCGTTCTTGGCGCCCGGCAGGCCCACGGCCAGGGTCGCCACCGGCACCCCGGCGGGCATCTGAACAATCGAAAGCAAACTATCCATGCCCTTCATGGCGTCCGACATCACCGGCACGCCCAGCACGGGCAGCTCGGTCAGGGAGGCGGTCATGCCGGGCAGGTGCGCGGCCCCGCCGGCGCCGGCGATGATCACCTTGAAACCCGCCGCCTTGGCCCCCTTGGCGAAGCTGTAGAGCCGCTCGGGAGTACGGTGAGCCGAGACGATCTTGGCCTCGTAGGCCACGCCCAGGGCGTCGAGATTGTCGGCGGCGCCCTTCAGCGTCGGCCAGTCCGAACGGCTGCCCATGATGATGGCGACCGGCGCTTTGGCGCCCATGGCGGTGCTCCCCAGGCTCCGGGAAAGGCCCTCCCCGGAAGGGCGCGGAGTATAGGCGCCCGCGCCTCGCCCGCAACCTGCTCCTCAAGCGTGACGTTTATGCTAAGTTCCATGCGGGGGAATTGCCGCTAAGCTGACTGTGTATGGCCAACTCCGCCCCCGCGTCCTCCCCTGACACTGAGCGCCTGCTCCTGAACGCCGAGCTTGAGCTGCTGCGCGAGCAGGTGGCCTTGCTGAGCGCGCGCCTGACCGAGGCCGAGCGGCTGGCCGATCACGACGTCCTGACCCCTCTGCTCAACCGCCGGGCCTTCCTGCGCGAGGTGCAGCGCGCCATCGCCATCGCCCGCCGCTACAAGTCGCCCGCCAGCGTCATCTATTTCGACCTCAACGGCTTCAAGGGGGTCAACGACCAGTATGGCCACGCTGCCGGAGACGCGGTGCTGACGGCGGTGGCCGAGCGGCTCTTGGGCGCCGTGCGTGAGGAAGACTTCGTGGGGCGCATCGGCGGCGACGAATTCGCAGTCCTGCTGCAGCGCGCCGACGCCGCCTCCGCTCGCCTGAAGGCGCAGCAGTTGACCGAGGCCATCACCCACGACCCAGTCGCCTTCAAGAGCCGCTCAATAGCGATCGGCGTCACCTTCGGGGTGCGCGAGATCGCCGGGGCCGATTCCGCCGAACAGGCCATGGCCGAGGCCGACGCCAACATGTACCTGCGCAAGCCCGGGCGGAGCCGCTAAAGCGCGTCAGGCGAAAGTGGATCCCGGTTTCGCCGCCCGAAGGGCGCCGACTAAGGCCCTCTGCGGTAGTGATAGCGGTAAAGCTCCCGGCTGATCCCGAGTCGGGCATACATGGCTTGAGCTGGCCTATTCTCGGACTGGGTCTGCAGGCAGGCGCCGGTCGCCCCCTGCCCCGCCGCCCATTCCATCAGAGCCGAGACCGTCTGGCCGCCAAGCCCCTGTCCGCGCCAGTCCCGGTCCGTCCCCACCGCCTCCACGCACAGCCAGCCGTTGTGAACAGCCCCATAGCCCAGCGCCACGATCCGGCCCTCCTGCCGCACGGCTGAAAAGGCTGCGGGCGCCGTGATCCGCCGCAGCACGGCCTCGAAAGCTATGGCCAGGTCCGGGGCGCGGCCGTTGATGGCGTGACTGGCCGTCAGCCATTCCGCGGTGGGCGACGACGCCAGGTCTGCGTCGGAGGGCCCCGGCCCATCCAGCGGCCCGATCAGCGTCAGGCTTTCGCCCTCGAAGCTCCAACCCGCGTGCTCCAGACCCGCGTCGACGCCCGGATCGAGCATCGAGGGAACGCGCACATAGGCCGGCCGTGCCGCCGCACGGTAGAGGGCCTGGATCGCCGCCGTGGTCTCGGAATCCAGCCCGGCGCCCGGTCCCAGCGGATTGGCGGAATTGCTGCGGCGGGAAACGCCGTCGGCCCGCTTGACCATCCAGTCGCCGACCCGCTCGGCGGCAAGCGAAGGCCAGGCGGCGTCAAACGCCTCCTCCAGCCGCCAGGCCAGGGCGATGTCGTCGGGATCGGTCAGGCGATGATGTCCGGGGTCAGCTGATCTTCCAGCTGCTTGAGCTCGTCGCGCAGGCCGAGCTTCTTCTTCTTGAGCCGGGCGATCTGGATCTGGTCGGGGCGCGAGCCGTGCTCCAGCGCATGAACCGCGTCGTCCAGGTCCTGGTGCTCCTGGCGCAGCTTGGCGATGCGCACCCGTAGAATGACCATGGCCTCGGTCGAAAGTTCGTCGTCGTTCATGCGAATGACGCTCCCCTCGCGACCCCAAGACGGGCCGCCAATACACCATAGCGGCGGGGCGGGTAAAGCTAGGCCAGGGCCTCGGCCAGACGATCCAGGGCGGCTTGCGGCGCGGACCGTGGCCACGCTCCGACTGCGGCAGCGAGCGCCTGCTTCGGGGAAGACACGGGGCCGGTGCGGCCAGCGGCCAGGCCCTCCAGCGCCAGCATCAGCGCCTGTTCCGCCTTCAGCTCCAGCGCCTTGACCTCGCCGCGCAGCTGCTCGCGCACGGGATCGGAAATCCCTTCGAGCGCCGGCTTCAGCCCGCGCCGCGCCTGACGCAACGGCCCCACGGCGGCTTCTTCCCACCGCAGAGCCCGGCCTGCGCCCGCTTCCAGTTGCGAGGCGTTCAGCGCCGGTCCGGACTGGGCCGCCCAGGCGGCCCACAGCAGATACGGGACCGACTGGCCGTGAGCGTCCTGAAGATCGAGGCAGGCCTCGGCCACGCCGTCCCGGGCGTAGGCGTCCAGCGCCCAGGGCCAGAAGCTCATTCGGAGATGGGGCCGATATCGTCGCCCCAACGTTTGACCGGCTGCCAGTGCAGGCCAAACAGATCGAGCGCCCGGCCCACCGACTGGTCGACCATCTCCTCGATGCTCTGCGGCCGGGCGTAGAAGGCCGGCAGGGGCGGACAGACGATTCCGCCCATCTCGGTCAGGCGGACCATGGTGCGCAGGTGGCCCAGATGGAAAGGCGTCTCGCGCACCATCAAAACCAGAGGGCGGCGTTCCTTCAGAGTGACGTCGGCGGCGCGGCTCATCAGGGTCGAGGTCACGCCGGTGGCGATCTCCGACAGGGTGCGGATCGAACAGGGGGCGATGATCATGCCCAGGGTGCGGAACGAGCCCGAGGCGATCGAGGCGCCGATGTCGTTCTGGCGATGGACCACGTCGGCCTGGGCGCCGAGATCGGCGGGAGTCAGGCCCATTTCCTGCGACAGGGTCAGGGCCGCGGCCTTGGACACGATAAGGTGAGTCTCGACGCCCAGGTCGGCCGCGGCCTTGAGCGCGCGGGCTCCGTAGATGGCCCCTGACGCACCGGTCACGCCGATCACCAGACGGGGGCGTTCCTGACCTGCCAAATGCGTCTCCTGCACAGCGAACGGGCGCCCCTACCCCGAAGGGTCCAAGGCCGCGCTTCGCACCGGTTTGTGATCTGACACTCGCCGTTTGCGGGTGTTCAATTCAAGCGCCAATCAAACATGGAGCCGCGATCATGGCCATCGAAGCCCGTATTCGTGAACTTGGCGTTCGTCATCAAACCCTTGAGCGCGCCATTGAGGATGAGCTGCGCCGTCCCGCCTCGGACACGATTCGGTTGAAGGACCTCAAGAGGCAGAAGCTGAGGCTCAAGGAACAGATCGAAACCATGCGCCGCGAACGCGGCCCGGTGGAAATCAGAGCCCATTAGAACCAAAACAAACGGCGCGGGTTTGGGCCCGCGCCGATCGCTTTTCCGTAATTTCCGAGCCGCCTAGTTGTCGTCTTCTTCCTCGGGCGCCGCCTGAAGGTTGGAGAAGACGCTGGCTTGATCCAGAGCCTTCTGGCGGGGCTCCTCGACCTCCAGCACGCCCGTCTCGGCGGCGGGGCGCAGGGACGGACCTTCGGGGACAATACCGTTCTTGGCGTCTTCCTTGGCCTTCTTGTCGGCCGCCTTGCGCACCACCGCGTCCAGCTCCAGCTGCATAACCAGGCCCAGGCTCACCGGATCGACCGGCTTGATGTTGCTGGAGTTCCAGTGCGATCGGCTGCGCACCTGATCGATGGTGGCCTTGGTGGTGCCCAGCAGCTTGGAGATCTGGGCGTCAGACACTTCGGGATGGCTGCGCAGGAACCAGGCGATGGCGTCCGGGCGGTCCTGACGGCGCGACACCGGGGTGTAGCGCGGCGCCTTCTTCTGCGGCTTCAGCAGCTCGGCGTGACGGCTCTTCTGAGCCTTCATCATATAGGCCGGATTGCTCTGGGCGGAGTCCAGCTCCTCGCGGTTCAGCTGGCCGTTGGCGATGGGGTCGGCGCCGCGGATGTCGCGCGCCACTTCGCCGTCGGCGATGCCCTTCACTTCCAGCGGATGCAGGCCGCAGAAGTCGGCGATCTGCTCGAAGGTGAGCGAGGTGTTGTCCACCAGCCAGACGGCGGTGGCCTTGGGCATGAGGATCGTGTCGG
>CAIYVC010000145.1 GCA_903929535.1 uncultured Caulobacteraceae bacterium
GACTGTAGGAGATGCCGAAGTTGTAATAGTTCTCCCTGGTCGACTGCTTAATGATGCTGCTGGGCTCAACCCACTGGTAGTTGGCGAACACCGCGTACTTGGGCGCGAAGTTGTAGGTGCCGAACACCGACCAGCCCTTGGACTTGTCCGCCGCGGCGGTGGTCACGTTGGTCCAGTCGGTGGCGTCGAAGTATTCCGCGCCGAAGCGGTAGTTCTTGTCGATCCAGGCGGCGGAGGCGTCGATGCGAGAGGCGGTGTGGAAGGTCGTCGTGCCGACCACCGACTTGCCCAGCTTGCCGGTGTAGCCGCCGACGGCCAGGACGGCCTTGTCGATATTGACGTTGAAGCGCCCTTCGACGTCCACGCCCTTGGAGCGCAGCGGGGCCTTGTAGCCGGCGCCGTCGATCACCGCGACGTCATAGTTGAACATGCCCTTGGGGCCGAACTTGCCCAGCGCCTGAACCCCCCAGTCGGAGGAGGTGCCGTACTTGGCGCGGTCGATCAGGGTCTGTTCGACGTAGCGGTTGCCGTAGATGTTTTCCATGAACGGAATCCACGGCAGTTCGTTGGCGCCCAGCTGAACGGTGAAGGCTTCGGAGTATTTGGCCTGCAGATAGGCCTTCTTGATGTAGACGACGGTCTGGCCGATCGTGGAGTTGTAGTTGAAGTCGGTCGTGACGTTGCCCGAGTAGGTGTCGTTGAACTTGTGGTCGATGCCGACATAGAAGCGCTTCACGTCGAAGCCGAGGCCGCTGGGAGCGACGCGGGTCCCGTTGGTCTTCTGCTCGATGTCGCTGAGATTGTAGTACATGCGGCCGCTGACCACGGTGCTGTCGGTCCAGCTGACCGGCGGCTTGATCGCCGCGACCTGAGTCTTCACCACGGCGGGGATGGTCTTGATTTCGGTGGCGGCGGCCTGCGCGACCTGGGCGCTGGCGGCGGCCTGGGTCTTGGCGGCGTCGGCGTCGGTCTGAGCCTTGGCGACCTGGGCGTTGGCCTGCATCGAGATGGCGGCCTGTTCGTCCAGACGGTCCTTCAGAAACTGGATTTGCGCCCGCAGATCATCGATTTCCGCCTGCTGCGCGGCGGCGGCGGAAGGCGTGGCGGACTTCTTGGCCGTCTTGGCTTCCGCGGCGTTGACCGCGACCAGCGCGACCAGCACGCCGGCGGCCACTCCGCTCATGAGGGAGGATTTGAGTTGCATGTTTTGGCGCCCCTTGTTGCGCTTCCCTTGCTCGGGAAGGCCGTGCCGCCCGCTTAGGCGCTGCGCGTGACAGGGCGGCGAAGTTTAGACGACGGCTTTGCGACGTTGCATTTTCCCCATACCCTAGCGGTCGGAAGAGCACGCAAGCTTGACCTTGGCGCCACACCCGGGCTGGAATTATTCGATTGCGTCAAATTGGCTGCTTTCCGTCACCGGGCGGAAACGATTGAATCGCTTGGTCGTACCTAAGAAGCATCTCACTGCGATCTGGCGTGGATAAAAAAGACGTTCTGGCGCGGCTTCCGCGGCGCCGGTAAGATTTGGTTCGGCCGATTCCATGGCATGCTGAGATGACCCTAGGCTTCTTCGTCGGGACTAGCAGCCGCAAGCCACGCCGCGGGCTTCTGCACCTGTCGGCACAAACCCTGCCTCTGTTCCTGGCCAACGGCGCCCGCATCGCCGTGCAGCTGGCGCTGATTCCGATTCTCGCCCGGATCATTTCACCCGAAGCCTTCGGCCGGGTGGCCGTGGCCATGCCCATCATCATCTTCACCTCGATCCTGGCCGAAGCTGGCCTCGTGACGGGGCTGGTGCGCAGCGATGTCTCGATCGAGGCTGAATCGACCGCCTTCTGGTTCACCGCCGTGGTCGGCGCGGCCTGCGCCGCCGCCGTCTGCCTGATCGCCGGCCCGATCGGCTGGATCGCAGGCCAGGCGGGACTGGCCGCCATTCTGTGCGCCCTGTCGCCGGCCCTGCTGATGACCTGCCTAACCATCACGCCCAGCGCACGCCTGCAGCGCACCGGCGCCTTCGGATCCTTCGCCGCGGGCGAACTGCTCTCAGGGCTGGCCGGAGCGGCGGTGGCGCTGTGGACCGCGCTGCACGGCTGGGGCGCCTGGAGTCTGGTCGCCCAGCAGCTGACGCTGGCGGGCATCCGCATGGCCAGCAACCTGAGCCTGGCGCGCTTCTATCCGCTGCTGCAGTTCGACTACGCCCTGCTGCGGCCGGTGCTGCAGCTGTCCACGCCGCTGCTCGGCGCCAACATGCTGGCCTATCTGGCGCGCAGTCTCGACAACTTGCTGATCGGCCTGTGTATCGGGGCCAAGCCGCTGGGCTACTACGCCACCGCCTATCAGGTCGTGCTGATCCCGGAGTACGCCCTGGGCGCCTCGATCCGCACCACCACCATGCCGGCGATCGCCCAGGCCGCCTCAGACCGTCAGGCCGCCGGCGACATCTATTTCAACGCCTTGCGCACCCTCAGCCTGCTGGCCACGCCGGCGGTGATCGGATGCAGCATGGAGGCGGAACCTCTGGTGCGGCTGGTCCTGGGCCCTGTCTGGGCGCCGGCGGCGCCCCTGGTGTCGATTCTGGCGCCGCTGGGCCTGGTGCATTGCTATTTCCAGCTGAACACGGCGGTGCTGCTCGGCTTCGGCGAGGCGCGGACCCAGCTGCGCATGTCGGTGCTAACCAGCATCTGCGGCCTGGTTGGGATTGTCGCCGGCTTCCCCTGGGGCCCGCGCGGCGTGGCGCTGGGATACGCGCTCGGCACCCTGTTCGCGGCAGGCCCCTACTTCTTCTACGTCATGCGCACCGTGGGGACCTCCTGGCGGCGGCTGGTGGGCGGCGTGAGCCGGGCCTGGGCGGGCGGGGCGGTCATGGCGGCTGCGCTGGCGACCTGGAACCATCCGGCGGCCCACTCGCCCCTGTTCGGTCTGCCCGAAGACATCGCGATCGGCTGCGGCGCCTATCTGATCGCCCTGCTGCTCATGGAGCAGCTGCGCCCCACCGTCCGCCCGCGCCACGCCCGTCTGGCCCTGGAAGCCTGACTGCCGTCGCCTGACTACCGCCCAAGGCGGACCAAGACTTGCATGACGAAAGTCGGCCTCGCCCTTCCCTCTTGGGATCGGCGGCGCCGAGGGGCGCGTCCTGTCCCTCGTCGAAGACGCTTGAGACCATGCAAACACCAATCGATTCAGCGTGTTATTTCGACGCCGCCGCCGACCTTGGCGGCCTGTCGCTTACGCCGCTGACCGCGCAGGGCGAACATATCGCCGGGCAGGATGTGCCCAGTGGCCCCGCGCTTAACGCGATATCAAGCCTGCAGGGCGAGTTTGGCCTCGCGCGCGTGCGCGCCCAGGAATTTGAGTAATGGTCAGCCCGGTCGCCGGCTCCAACCTGATGAACTTCTACCAGGGCCAGACCGCGGTCAGCCTGCTGACGAACTCGACCTCCGACGGGACTGGCGCCGGGACTGACAGCACCACTCTGCTCAACTACCTGAACGCCCAGGCGGGCATCACCTCCGACCCGGCCAGCGCGGCCGCCGCCAATGCCCCCACCGCGCCGTGGGACTCGCGCTACACCAAGCCGGCAGTCGACGCCACGGTGCAGAATGCCGTCGCCGGCCAGGATTTCGTCGATCCCAGCTCGGCCAAGCTGGACGCCCCGGCGGGCGTGAACGGCGCCGACTACAAGGGCCTGTTCGCCCTTTATCAGGGCCTCAACACCCTCAACGACTTGGCCACCACGGCGGCGGGGACCACCTCGGCTGGATCGGGCATCACCCAGGCGCAGCTGCAGACGGCCTTCACCTCCGGCATGGCCCAGGTGCAGAGCTATCTCAGCAACGACCCGTTCAAAGCCTTCAATGTCACGGCGGGCAAGGTCGCCGAAACCTCCCAGTCCACGGTCGGGATCCCCAACGGCGCCTACCAGAACTACACGACCGGAATCATCGGAACGGGCGACCAGGCCTCGGCGCTAAAGGCGCTGCAGGGGCCGGTCCAGTTCACCATTACCGTGGCCAGCAAATACGCCACCACCACCGTGACCAGGCCCGACGGGACCAAGACAACCACCCCCGCCACGCCGCCGATCAACGTCAACATCGACCTCGACGGCATGGGATCGCGCACGCGCTCGATCACCAATGTAGTCAACTACATTAACAGCCAGCTTGTGACGGCCAAGATCAGCACCAAGTTCGCCGTGGCCAATCTCGGCAAGGCCAATGTCACCACTCAGGGACCCGGCGGAACCAGCACCACCGCCGCCACCGGCGATCCGCAGTGGGGCCTGACCATCAACGGCAATGTCAACGAGCAGGTCACCCTGTCGGCGCCGACCACCGGACCGGCGGTCTATGTCGGCATGACGACTGGGGGCGCGAGCCAGTTCTCGTCAGGCGCGACGGACGCGGACGGGACCGTCACCAACCAGAAGACCACCGCCACCGCCGAGCAGCTGATGAAGCTGCAGACCGACGCCACCATTCCCCTGGCCTCCGGTTCCACCCTGCCGGTCGGCGGCGTCTTCGCCAAACCCCTGCCCCAGGGCGTCACCTCCATCCAGTCCAGCGCCACAGCCCCGGATGGTTCGGTCTATGTGTTGGCCGACGCCTCGGGCTCGGTGAACAGCGCCCCGGTTCCTGGGACGCAGGGTGTGGCCCTGCTCAAGTACGATGCGGCCGGCAAGCTGCAGTTCACCAAAATCCTGCCGGGCGCCCAGAACGCCACCGGCTACTCGATGGCTATCGCGGCCGACGGCAGCGTGGCTGTGGCGGGCACCAACACCACGGCGGCGAGCACGTCGTCCAGCGGCCTGCCCGTCGCGTCCCAGACCAGCGCCTTCGTCCAGGTCTATGATTCAACCGGCTCGGCCAGTTGGAGCCAAAGCGTCCCGACCATAGGCGGCGCGTCGGCGGCTTCGGGCGTGGCCTTCGGGGCGGACGGCTCGGTCTATCTCAGCGGGGCCACCACCGGCTCTGTCGGCAACCAGATCCCGCAAGGCTCCTCGGACGAGTTCATCCAGGGCTTCGACAAGACCGGCAAGGCCACCTTCACCACCCAGTACGGGACCAAGGGCGCGGCCAACAGCTCCGCCGGCATGACCATCGATACCGCCACGGGGACGCTCTACACGGCGGGTCTGGAGAACGGCAAAGCGATCGTCCGCAGCTTCACCCTGAATTCGAACCCCAAGAAACAGCCCACGCCGACCGCTGTCCGCATTCTCGGCAGCGCCACCAGCGTGGTCGGCATCGGCATGGCCAACGGGCAGGTGGTGGTGGCCGGCAACGCCACCACCAAGACGATCAGCGCCGCCACGATCGCAACGCCCTATGCCGGTGTCGCCTCGGGCTTCGTCATGTCGATGGACAAGAGCCTGACGGCGCAGCCCAGCGACACGGTCTCCTATCTGGGCATGCCGGGCGCGACCCAGAATGCGACGGCCCTGACGGTTTCCAACGGCCAGGCCTATGTCACCGGCACCCTGCTCAACGACCCGCACAGCCTGGCGGCTCCCAACGCCACCGAGGGCTTCGTCAGCGGAGTCGACACCACGACGGGCGCCATCTCCTATTCCAAGACATTCGCCGGGGCCAACGGCCAGGCCACGCCCACTGCCATCTCGGTCTCCAACACCGGCGCCTCGGTGCTCGACCAACTGGGACTGCCCTCCGGCGCGGTCAACGCCACCACCTCCAGCCTGATCACCGCCAACACCCCAATCAAGCCCGGCTCCAGCTTCTATGTGCGCACCGCGCCCGGCTCGCCCCAGATCCAGGTGACCATCACCAACAAGGACGACCTGACGAGCCTGACCAACAAGCTGAACCTGGCGCTCGGCGGCCAGGGCGTAGCCTCGGTGGTCAAGGTCGGGGCCAACAGCCAGTTGAAGATCACCCCCAACACCGGCGGCTTCGTCGAACTGGATTCGACGCAGGCGTCCAGCAGCGCCGCCTTCAGCCTGCAGGGCAGCGCCAACACCACGGACGTCCTGGGCGCACTGGGCCTCAGCGCGGGCGTGGTGCGTACGGTGAACACGATCAACGGTCTGACCGACGTCAATCAGCTGCGCGAATACGGCCTGAACCTGCCGAGCAACCTCAGCCTGGGCACCACGGCCAACGCCCAGCACGCCTCCAACGCCATTCAGGCGGCGATGGTGGCGATCAAGAACGCCTATCAGGACCTGGTCAGCCCACCGACCCGCGCCTCCGAGCAGGCCGCCGCCCAGCAGAGCAACGGCGGGACCGTGCCCACCTACCTGACCAACGAGATCAGCAACTACCAGGCGGGCCTGCAGCGTATCCTGGCCAACCAGTCCAGCAACAGCAGCTCCAGCAGCAGCGGCATTGCCGGCCTGTTCGGCTAGCCGGCTTTACGCAGCGGCGCCGCCGCCCTTAAGGTCGCCGCAAGCGGCGCAATCAGCGCCCCGCAAAAACGATCCTAGGGAGCGATCCATGATCCGCCGTCTTCTCGGTCTGATGTCCGCCTTGGCGCTCGCGCCGCTGGCGGTCCCCGCCGCCCATGCCCAGGCCCCAGCCCCGCCCCCCTGCACCGCCGACGGCAAGATCGGCTATGTCTGCGGCCTGATGAACGTCGAAGACTTGGTCGCCGTGCCCGGCGGCCGCTGGATCCTCGGCAGCGCCATGCAGGCCGGCACCGGGGGCGTCTATCTGATCGACGCCAGCAAGCACACCGCCAAGACCATCGCCATCACCTTCGGCCCGGCGCAGAAGCCCTATGACGGCTGCAACGGCCCTCCGGACATGAAGTCGATCCGGACCCACGGCATCGAGCTTCGCCCGAGCGTCGACGGCACCCCCACCTTCTACGCCATCAACCACGGCGGTCGGGAATCGATCGAAGTGTTCAAGCTGGACACCGTGGCCCGCGAGCCCAGCCTGACGTGGATCGGCTGCCTGACCATGCCCGCAGGCGCGGTGCCCAACGCCGTGACCGCCCTGCCCGGCGGCGCCATCGCCGTGACCAAGTTCCTCAACACCAGCGACGCGGACGGCATCGTCAAGGTCATGAACGGCGAACTGGTCGGGACGGTCTATGTCTGGAGGCCGAGCACCGGCTTCAAGGAACTGGCCGGCGCCCGCCTGGCCGGGGATAACGGCATCGTCGCTTCGCGCGACGGCAAGTTCCTGTTCGTCAATGACTACGGCGGCAAGGCGGTCTGGAAGTACGCGGTCGATGGGACTGGAAAGCCGACCCGCGTGGCGGTGGACTTCCACCCGGACAATGTCCGCTGGGCGCCCGACGGCAAGATCTTCGTCACTGGCCAGTATTTCGACATGAACAACCGCAACGGCCTGCACGGCTGGGGCGCGGTCAAGCTCGATCCGGCGGCCATGACCACCAGCCCCTATCTCAAAATCCCGGGCACGGCGGCCTTCGACAACGGCACCACCACCCTGCAGGTGGGTAAGGAGCTTTGGGTGGGCACCTATCGCGGCGACCGCGTGGCCTATCTGCCCGCGCCGTAGAGCGGTCCTATCGCTCGGCGACGTGGTCGACCATCAGCCGCCAGCCCTGGCCTGAGTTGCGCCAGACGCGGACATAGAAGGCGGCCTGCATGCCTGCGGGCGTGGACCAGCGCGCCTTGCCCCAGGTGTAGCCGAGCACCCCGTCCGCCGAGAGGCCGGCGCCCAGCAGTCTGGCTTCAAGGATGGCCGGCGCCTCGGCCAACAGCTTGATGGCCTTGGCCTTGCCCACCGCCACCGGTCGGTTGGTGCGCACCATGATGATCCGCTCGCTGAGCCGCGGCTCGAAGCCGGTCGAGGGGCCACCCAAAAGGCCATTGTCCAGCGCCGAATCCGCTTCGCGCAGACCGACCGACAGATCGGGTTTGACGGCGGCGATGCCCAGCGGGATCGCCGGCTGGGGCGGAGCGTCGAAGATGGAGGCGGGCATGTCGACGCCGTGATCCAGCGCGAATTGCCACGACCCGTCCGGCGCTCGCTTCCAGATGGTCAGGTAATAGCCGCCCTCGGACTTGCCGCCGACCTTGTAGACCGACGGACCGAGGCTGAAGGCCAGATCGTCGGAGGGCGCCACGCCGATGTACTGCGGCCGCCAGACAAGCTCGCCCGGCGAATGGGCCGTCTGCAGATAGGCGTTGGCGGGCATGGGGTTGGGCAGGAACATGATCGCGCCCGGCGCGGCGAACTTGCGGAAGCCCGGACCGATGCCGGTCTGGGCCACGGCCTGGGCGAAGGCGGCCTCGGCCTGTTCGATCTGGCGCACCGAGGGGCTGGGCGGCGTGCGGGGCGCCGGCGGCGCCGGATCGAGGGCCAAGGCAGGGCCGCCGCTGAGAGCGAGCGCCGCCATCACCGCTGCAAGCAGTTTGCCTCGTAGTCCCGCCGTCACGTGATCTTGCCCCCCGACGCGATCATCAATTGTGCAACGCACAGAAAATTGAGTCCCCAACCCGATTTGTCGCACCACTGATGGTTCAATGGATCGGGGAATCAAGGTGTTCTGCGCACTGGCTGTTCTACATGGAGACCACGCCGTGTCGGAAGCGACCTTTGTTTCGTTCGTACCCAAGGCCAAGACAGCCAAACTGCGCCGCACACTCCAGACCGAGGACACAGGCGCGGTCAAATGGCGCGAGCACAAGACCCTGTTCGGCAGCGAGTTCTATTTCTCCGGGCCTGCCGAGCTGGTGCGCCGCACCCATGAGTACGTCACCCTGTGGCTGACCACTGCCCGCTGATCGCGGACGGGCCCGCTAGGCGGGCTTCTTGAAACCGATGCACATGGCGACGCTGGCCCAGCTGACGGTGAAGCTGGCGCAGTGGGCCGATTGCGGCTTGCCGGGCATCCGACGGTCGTCATGGCTGGCCAGATCGGAGTTATGAGCGGCGGAAACCTGGGCGGCGGCGTGGGCCGCAAGGGCTTGGCTGACGGTCATCTGGGGTTCCGACACGGCTGGCTCCTGAGCGCGCTGCTGCTACGGAGACAACTGCGCTCCCCCGCCCTAGTTCCCGCCCTCAGTCGCTCGCCGTCTTGTGCGCCGCCTGTAGCTTCATGACCGCCAGGAACAGCAGGCCGATCAGCAGCGGGGTCAGGTAGTAGAACAGGCGGAAGCCGAGGAAGGCCGCCGCTAGTCCCGCCCGGTCGATCTGGGGCAGAAGCTGCAGCATGGCCGTTTCGAACACACCCGCCCCGCCCGGCACGCCGGACAGCAGGCCGGCGACGATGGCGATGACATAGGCGCTGAGCAGGTCGGCGAAGCGTGGTGCGTGGCGCCCCAGCAGCAGCCAGAAGACCGCCGCCCCGGCGATCAGGTCGGCGGCGCCGAACAGGATCTGGACCAGGGTCAGACCGGGCCTGGGCGGTTTGAACTCGAAGGCGAAGATGCGGATCCGGTCGGGCGCCAGGGCCCCCGCGGTGGCGTAGAGCGCCAGCCCCACCCACATAAGCCCGCCAACCAGCCGCCCGACGAAGGGCTCTACCCCTAGCTGGCCGTAGACCGTGTCCGATGCATGCAGCAAAAGCCCGCCGGCCAGGGCCAGCACGCCCAGGGCGAAGGTAATGGTGCCATAGGCCGTGACCTGAGCCACCTTGCCGAGGCTGACGCCCCATTGGCGGTAGGAGTTGGCGCGCAGGGCGCCGCCGACCAGGAATCCGAACCCCAGGGTGTTGGCCAGGGCGAAGGCGATGAAGGCGTTGCGCATGCCGATCCTGAGCGGCACCTGGGCCCCGGCCCAGCGCAGGGCCACCTGCTCGTTGGCGGCCAGCATGACGTAGACCATCAGCGACAGCACCACCGCCATCGCCGCCCGGCCCGGACCCCACAGCACCATGGAATGGCGCACCTGGTTCAGATCGGTCTTGTGCAGTTCGCGCCACAGCACCCAGCCCGCCACGACCAGCAGCAGCAGGGGCAGAACGCGCAGCAGGGTCTTAAGCGATCGGCGAACCATCTGTTCTCACAGCAAACCCGACCGCTTCAGAAGGGCTGGGGCGAAACCCGGTTCCCGAGACGGCGCTGCGCTTGTCGCACATCCGGCTGGACAAGGACTAGGGGCGGCTCAAGAGGGGCAGAGCCCTCTGGTCTTCCAAAATCTTGACGCGGCTAAGCCACATCGCCGCCCTAAACCTGCGCTTACGTACCGGCTGAAGTTGTGGGTGGGTGTGAGGAACAAGACGCGATGAACTCGACAAAACGTAAAACCATGATCGGCTCGGGCGTCGCCGCCCTGGCCATCGCCATGACCGGCGCGGCCTTCTACGCCGGTCAGGCGGGCGCCCAGACGGGACGCCAGGACTCCGGCCGTCCGGTCAACGCCCCGGCCACCGCGCCGGCGCCGGGCGCCCCGGCCTCCTTCGCCGATATCGTCCAGCGGGTCGCCCCCGCGGTGGTCTCGATCGACATCGAAGAGAAGCCGGGCCCCAGCCGCACCCTGTTCCAGGGCCACGGCCCCTCCGCCGGCCAGGACGATCAGGACGACGACGACGGCCTGCCCAACATCCCCGGCTTCGACATGCGCCGCCTGGCTCCGCAAGGGCGCGGCCAACAGCAGCAACAACAGGATCAGGAGCCGGTGAAGGCGTCGGGATCCGGCTTCTTCATCTCGCGCGACGGCTACATCGTGACCAACAACCACGTGGTCGAGAACGCCGCCACCATCACGGTGCGCACCAACGACGAGCGCGAGTTGAAGGCCAAGCTGATCGGCCGCGATCCGGCCACCGACCTGGCGGTCATCAAGGTGGAGAACGGCAGCTATCCGTTCGTCAGCTTCGAAGATCAGGCCAAGCCGCGCGTCGGCGACTGGGTCATCGCCGTGGGCAACCCCTTCGGCTTGGGCGGCACCGCCACGGCGGGCATCGTCTCCGCCCTGGCCCGCCAGAACGTGTCCGGCTCCAGCTATGTCGACTACATGCAGATCGACGCACCGATCAACCGGGGCAACTCCGGCGGCCCGTCCTTCGACCTCAGCGGCCGGGTGGTGGGCGTCAACAGCGCCATCTTCTCGCCGTCGGGCGGCTCGGTGGGCATCGGCTTCGACATCCCGGCGGACGTGGCCAATTCGGTGACCAAGGCGCTGATCTCTACCGGCAAGGTGACCCGCGGCTACATCGGCGCCACCGTCCAGCCGGTCACCGCCGAGATCGCCGAAAGCCTCGGCGTGAAGGGTACAAAGGGTGCGCTGATCGCGGGCCTGACCCCGGACGGCCCCGCCGCCCGTGCGGGCCTGCAGACCGGAGACCTGGTGCGCAAGATCGACGGGCATGAGGTGGTGTCCAACGGCGACCTGACCCGCCATGTCGGTCTGGTGGCGGTGGGCCAGGACATCCACCTGGACGTGCTGCGCGACGGCAAGGAACGCCAGATCACCATCCGCTCAGCCGAACGGCCGTCGGAAGACAAGCTGGCCCTCAACGACCGGCCTGGCCCGCGCCGCTGACGATCTTAGTCCTCTCCCCCTGATCGGGGGAGAGGACCGCCACGCCGCATCACCCCGGCGGCCGAGGACACCACAGGCAGAATCGCCCAGAATGGGCGAAATTCACACGGGTGGGCTGGGGCGCCACCACCATCTTCGATCTGCTGGTCAAATACGGCGGTCTGGACCCGGCCAAGGTTCCGCTGCTGGTGGACAGCTACGTCTACAGATACCTGCCCCTGCACCACGGGGTGGCGGTGAAGGCGCCCACCGCCCTGCGCGTCGCCGGACCCGACGTCTGCATCGTGCTGGCCCGCTTCTCGGCGGACGCCATCAAGGACAGCGCCCGCCAATTCGGGGTTCGCAACGTGATCTCGTTCTCGGAGCTCTTGCAGAGCGTGCTCTGAAATTAGCCCCGGGGCAGGGTCGCGAGGTAGGCGGACAGCGCCACGATGTCGTCGTCGTCCAGCTTGGCCACAACGCCCTTCATCAGCTGAGCGTCCGCGCCGTTGCGGGCGCCGGTCTGGAAGTCATAGAGCTGCCGCGCGATGTAGGCCGGGTGGGTGCCCGCGATGGCCGGGACGTTGCCCAGGCCCTGCAGCTTCTCGCCGTGGCACAGGGCGCAGGGCGGGGTCTTTCCCTTGCCGCTGACCAGCGCCTTGCCCTTGGCCACGCTGCCGGGCGGGGCGTAGGCGATGAAGGTGGCGCGCGGATCGCGCTGGCGCACGCGCTGGATCTCGACGGGCAGTTCGATGACCCGCTTGCCGATGGGCTCGACGCCCGGGGCGTCCGGATCGATGAACCGCATGCGGCCCGGGCCGATGTAGGTGTGGGGCACGGTGGCCTGCTCCACGACCTTGATCCATTGCACGTTCGCCGTCTTCAGCGACGCGAACCAGGCGGCCGCTTCGCGCACATCCGACTCGGGGGTCGCCTTGGAGACGGCCGTCATCCGAATCGGATCGTTGCGCGCCGCGCTTTTGAGATCGGCCATGGTCCTGATGATGTATTCCGCCGTCAGCCCGCTCAGGTCCGCCGATTCCGGATGGCCTCGCCCGTTGGCCAGGTGGCAGGAACCGCAGGCGAATCCGAAATTGGCCTGGCCGTCGCGGACGATGGTGGGCTGAGGCAGGTGCTGGTCAGGGAACCAGTCCACCGCGGCCGCCGTCGAGTCGAGCTGGACCTGGGTGTAGGACTTGTCGCTGCCGGCGACCTGCTGCGGTCCGACAGGCACGGGAGCCGGGGCCTTGTTGACCACTGCGGAGGCCACCGGGAAGGCCCAGAGCAGGTCCTTGCCTGCGGGCGGCTGGGCGAATGCCACAGCAGCGGCGGCGCTCACGGTCAAAGTGACGAAAAGCGCAGTCTTGAGTCGCTTCATGGTTGTGTCCTCCCGAGTTCTTGAGCGCACGCTACGGCTTTTGGCGGGGTTCTTCCAGAGGCAGAGACTGTCTGCGTCTTGACGCCAAACCGGCGGCGGCCGCATCAATGGTTCACCAAAAGCAAGCGTCGCCTTGAAGGCGGCCGAACCGGGTCAGGAAACGCCATGAACAAAGCTTGGGCCATCGCCGCCCTGTCGCTGTGCACGCTCGCCTCCTCCGCCTGGGCGGCGGACGATCCCCAGGTCGGCCGCTGGAAGCTGGACCTCGTGCGGTCCAAATATGTGACGGGCGTCCTGCCCAAGAGTTCCGTCGCCACGGTCACGCCCTTCGGCGACGACGGGGTCAGCCTGAGCGTCGAAGCCGTCACCGCCGACGGCAAGCCCCAGCACATCGCCTACAAGGCCAAGTACGACGGCACGCATTACCCCAGGACGGAAAGCGGCGCGGGCGCGGTCTCGGGCCAAACCGTCACCCTCAAGCGCATCGACGCCCACACCGCCGAGCGGAGCGTCTACCTCGGCGAAAAGCCGGGCGGCACGGAGCGGTGGTCTGTCTCGGCGGACGGCAAA
This sequence comes from uncultured Caulobacteraceae bacterium, assembly GCA_903929535.1. Taxonomy (GTDB): domain Bacteria; phylum Pseudomonadota; class Alphaproteobacteria; order Caulobacterales; family Caulobacteraceae; genus BOG-938. The sequence goes on from CAIYVC010000145.1 coordinate 13,348, forward strand.
ACCCGCACCGTCACCCAGTCGGGTATCGACCTGAAGGGCAAGCCGATCAACAACCTGCAGATCTACGTGAAACAGTGACCTAGCGGCCGGTGATCAGGGCCAGGTCGACGGCGTCGCCCATGGCCCTGTAGCCCGCGTCATTGGGGTGCAGGTGGTCGCGGATGTTGAACTGCGGCGCCAGGGCCAGGGGCGAGTTCGGATCCGCCACGACCGGGGCGAAGTCGATCACTCCGTCGAAGGCGCCGCTCGTCCTGATCCACTGGTTCAGCGCCTCGCGCACCGCCTCGCCCTCGGGCGAGGCGTAGCCCGCGCCCTGGTATGGCGTCAGAGTCGCCCCGATCACCCGCAGACCATGCTCGTGCGCCCGCGCGACGATCTGGCGGTCGGCCGCCTCCAAGGCTTCCAGCGTCGCCGGCTCAGTTGCACCCGCCCGCGTGAAGCCGCGCCCGATGTCGTTGATGCCTTCCAGCAGGACCACGGTCTTGACCCCCGGCACGCTCAGCACGTCGCGGTCGAACCGCGCCAGGGCCGTGGGCCCGGTCCCGTAGCGCAGCAGCCGATTGCCGCTGATGCCAGCGTTGACCACCGCCCATTTGCGCCCCGCCAGCCGCTCGGCCAGACGGTCCGGCCAGCCCCGGAAGGCATTGCTCGTCGAGGTCGCGCCCTCGCTGATCGAGTCGCCCAGAGTGACGACGACATGGGTCGCCGCGTCGGTCTGAACCTCAACCAGGGTCACCAGATTGGGCAGGCGCGCCAGCTTGGGCTGGGGCAGACGAGGCTCGGCAGTCTGATCTCCGGGACGGCCGGAGACATACTGGAACAGGGTGCGCGGGGCCCGCGCCGAGACCGCACCCGGCACATGGACCGAGATGTAGAGCTTCTCCAGCGCACGGGTGGGCAGTTCGATCGGATCGCTCAGCATCGGCGAGCTGGCCGGGACCGTCACGCCTGAACGGCCGTCGAACGTGACCACCCGATCACTGCCCGGCACGATGGAGCCGTCAGGCCCGGCCTCGCCGACATGGACCGCACCCAGGATCAGGGCTTCGGCCCCGCCTTCGTTGGATATCTTCAGACGAAGACGACGGCCTCCCGCGGATAGGCGGACGGCCTGGCGCAGGGTGACGTTGGCCAGGTCGGCGGGGGCGGTGTCGACCGGCACGGCGCCAGGATTGTCCAGCAGGGGCGCCCCGACGCCTGGGGGCGGCGCGGGCGGGGGAACGGCTAGGCCCGGCGGCGGAGGCGCCGAGACAAAGCCCCAGCTGCCGACCCAGGCTTCAGGTCGGGCGCGCTTGGCCGCCGAAGCGCCTTGGGCCAGAACAACCGCCAGTACGCCCACCAGCACGCCACGCAACACCCGCATGCGCCCCTCCCAGGACATTTCTTGATCCGATGGGCGCATATCCACGGGCGTTCGGCAACCGAGGACCCCGCCAGGTCAATGGACCTGGCGGGACGTCTCTAGGTTATCGCAAGCCGCCGCTGGCGGTGAGCTTCTCGCCGGTCAGCCAACGCGCCTCGTCCGACGCCAGGAACACCGCGATATCGGCGATGTCGCCAGGCTGACCGATGCGGCCGAGCGGGGTCTGGGCCACGGCGCCGGTCTCGAAGTCCGAGCCGATGAAGCCCGCGCTGTGGGTGCCTTCGGTTTCCACGATGCCGGGGTTGATGGCGTTGACGCGGATCTTGCGGGCGCCGAGCTCATTGGCCAGCACACCCGTAATGGCGTCCACCGCCCCCTTGGTGCCGGTATAGATCGCCGATGCCGGCGGCAGCAGGCTGGTGACGGCGGACGAGATGTTGATGATGCTGGCGCCTTCGCCCAGGTGCTTGTCGGCCGCCTGGGTGGTCAGCAGCAGGCCCAGCACATTGACGTTGAACTGGGTGTGGAACTGTTCCTCGGTGAGGTCGGCCAGCGGCGAGAACTGATAGACGCCTGAGTTGTTCACCAGCACGTCGAGGCGCCCATAGGCCTTGATGGCGGCGTCGATCAGGCCCTTGGCTTCTTCGGCCTTCGATACGTCGCCGTGGGCCGCGACGGCCTTGCCGCCGGCTGCGGTGATCGCCGCCACCACGGCGTCGGCGCCGGCCTTGCTGGACGCGTAGTTGACCACCACCGAAGCGCCTTCGGCGGCCAGGGCCTTTGCGATGGCGGCGCCGATGCCTTTCGAAGCGCCGGTGACGACGGCGACCTTGCCTGCGAGTCTGGACATGATGTGCTCCCTCTGAAGCGGCGGGAGAAGGCGAGCGCCACCGTGGCGTCAGTTCCGTAGTCCCGTAGTTCAGGAAATCGGAACTATTGAACCAGCATTCAAGACCCCCTACCTTAAAAAACATGAGGCCGCTGTTTCACCCCTCGATCGAGGACGTCCGCCTGGAGGCCATCCTCCACGCCCTGTCCGATCCCGTGCGCGTGGAGATCTTCGCCGACATCGCCGGCGCCCAATGCGCTCAGACCTGCTCGGCCTTCGCCAACGTCAACGACCGGATGATTCCCAAGTCGTCCCTGTCCCAGCATTTCAAGGTGCTGCGCGAGGCGGGGCTGATCCACTCCGAACGCCAGGGCGTGGAGATGCACAACACATCGCGCTGCGAAGAGGTGCAGACACGTTTCCCCGGTCTGGTCGCCGCCATCATCAACGCCCACGCCGCCGAGGCGAAGCGGGCCAAGGCGTCCTAGGTCGCCTCAGAGACGAGCAGAGCGGAAATCTCGCCGATCACGCCGTCCCACTGGCCCGGGGCCGGGGCGCGGAAGACGCGGGTGGTCGGGTACCAGGGCGTCGTGGAGCCTTCCAAACCCCAACGGAAATCCAGGGCGTAGGGCGCCAGGACCCAGACCGGCTTGCCGAGGGCGCCGCACAGATGCGCCGTGGCGGTGTCGATGGTGATGATCAGGTCTAGCGTCTCGATCAGAGCGGCGGTTTCGCCGAAGTCGGTTAGGTCCGCAGAGAAGTCGGCGATCTCGGGATGGGCGCGTAGGGTCTCCACGTCGCTGTCGCGATAGTTCACCTGCAGGGACACGAAGTCGGCGTCCGCCTGAAGCCACGGGACCAGCCGGTCCAGCGCCAGGCTGCGATTGCGGTCGTTGGCCTGACCGGGATTACCCGACCACACCAGACCGATCCTCCGCCCCGTGCGGGGTCCGAGCTTGTTCGCCCACCGTCCGCGGGCCTCTGCCGGTGCGGCAAGATAGGGGACGCTCGGAGGCGGCGCGCCGCCGCCCAGAGCCAGGGGGAGGGACATCATGAACAGCTTGAAATCGTGCGGCGGGAAGGCTTCGCCCAGCTTCAGCACCTGATCGGCCAACCCTTCGCAGAGGGGGGCCAGCGCCGGCTGCACCGCAAGCACCACCCGCGCGCCGAACGCCGACAATAGCGGCAGGTAGCGCAGCATCAGGAGGGTGTCGCCCAGGCCCTGCTCGTAGTGGACCAGGATGGTCGTGCCCTCCAGCGGCGAGCCGTCGAGCCAGACAGGTGCGCCGGAGATGCTGGGCGCATTGGCCAGACCCCTTGTCGTCCAGCGCCATTCGAACAGCGGCCAGCCCTCGGCCCACCGCCCGGCTGCCAGCAGCAGCAGCGACTTGTTCCACAGGGCCGAGGCGTAGTCGGGCTTGAGCGCGATGGCGGCGTCGAAAGCCGCCGCCGCCTCGCCGATGCGCCGCAGCTTCCCCAGACATCCGGCCAGATTGTAGCGGTATTCGGCGTTGTCCGGCGCCAGGACAACGGCCCGGGCCATGCTGACCGCAGCCTCCTCATCCCGCTCCAGCCCCATCAGGAAACTGCCCCTGTCGGTCCAGGTCTTGGCGCTCGCTGGATCTAACTCAAGGGCCAGATCGGCAGCCTCCAGCGCTTCGTGGTCGCGGCCCAGCGCGTGCAGCACCGCCGCCCGGTTGCCGGCGATCAGAGAGTTGTGCGGCTCCAACCGCGACGCCTCGCTAAAGGCCTGCAAGGCGCCCTCGTTGTCGCCCAGCCTGTGGCGGATATCGCCGATGATGTTCAACACGTCCGTATGCCCCGGCTCCAGCGCCAGCAGCGCCTCCCAGTCGGCCAGGGCCTCCGCCTCACGGCCGAGCGCCGTCAGCGCCTGGGCGCGGTTGGCCAGGACGGCAGGCTGACCAGGGCGGGCCGTCAGCGAACGGTTCAGCCAGTCCAGAGCCGGGCCAGGCTGGCCGCGCGCAAGTGAGATTGCCGCCAGGTTGGCGGGCGCGGCTGCGCTGTTCGGATCGGCCCGGAGCACCGCTCGGTAGAGCGCCTCGGCGCCGTCCAGGTCGCCGCACTGATGGGCTGCCACGGCCTGGGCGAACAGGACCTCGGGGGCGGCCGTCACCGGGGTTCGGCCAGGACTCGGTGGGTCTGAATCATCCGCTCAATCTGCCCGCGACTGCCCGCGGCATAAAGCCCACCCTGCACGGACGCAGGCCCCCCGCCGTTTGACTGGGCCGCGCGAATAGGGGCTTGATGGGCAAAAGTCTGCGGAGGAAACCAATGTCCACCATCGTTCGCGTCGCCATGGCCGGCGCGCTGTCGCTCGGCCTCGCCGGTATCTCGGCGGCCCAGGGATCAGGCGCGCTCAAGCCGCACCAGCTGGTCACCCAGTTCTCCTGCACAGAAGCGCGCGACATGGAATCCAGCCCGCGCAAGGTGGCGCCCCTCTCCGCCGACAATCAGCGCGAACTGGAAATCGTCTGGTCGACCTGCGCCGCCGCCGAATACAACCAAAGCCATCCCGATCAGCGCCGCGTCGTCGTGGTCGCGCCCTCCGCCTCCGCCCCCGCTACTCAGGGCAAAATCTTCATCTCCACCCTGCGCCTCGGCGACGGCGAGGGCATCCGCGACTTCTGCGAAAAGACCAGCCCATCCATCGCCACCGGCGCCGCGCCGGTGTCCTGCGAAGCCTTCCTGCGCGGCTCCAAGAGCGCCCTGGTCGTCCTGGCCCCGGCCTCCCTCGACGGGCCGGCTGTCACCGCCCACGTGCTCAGCCTGGTCGGCGCGGGCGATCCGGATCGGCATCTTCAGTACGAGGCCGACCGCGTGACCAAGGAAACCCGCGGCGAAGCGGCCAAGGGTATGCAGGACACCCTGGAGCACCCGCTGCTTGAGGTCGCCAACAACAACGGCTCAGGCACCCTCAGCGGCACGCGGGGCCAGCTGGGCCACGCCAGCAAATGCCTGGTGACCATGGGCTTCGGCGCGGGCTGCCCGAACCGCTAGGGCGGCCGGCGGCTGCACGAGATGTCCGAGCCCCCCGTCGCGGCGGCGCCTGAGCGGCGCGGCCATCGTCTCGTCACCGCCATCCAGCGCCGTTCGGTGGCGCTGCTGATGTTCGCGGCGCTGTTGAACTACATGGACCGCTCGGCGCTGGCGATCGCCAACCCCCTGATCCGGGCCGACCTTCATCTGTCCATCGCCCAGATGGGCGTATTGCTGTCGGCGCTGCTGTGGACCTACGCCCTGGCGCAGCTGCCGATCGGCGCCCTGCTGGACCGGGTGCGGCCAAGGTTGAGCCTCGGCGTCGGCCTGGCCTTCTGGTCGGCGGCCCAGGCCTGCGGCGGCTTGGTCAGTGGGTTCGGCCAGTTCGTGGCGGCCCGCTCAATGCTGGGCCTGGGCGAAGCGCCGATGTTCCCCACCGCCGCCGCCGTGGTGCGCGACTGGTTCCCCCTGCACAAGCGCTCGGGCGCCACCGGCGTCTGGAACAGCGCCCCCGCCCTGGCCCAGGCCATCGCTCCGCCGATCCTCACCCTGCTGATGACGGCGCTGGGCTGGCGGGCCATGTTCGTGACCCTGGGTCTGGCCGGCTTCTGCCTCTCGGCGATCTGGGTGTTCGCCTATCGCGACCGCCGCCGTCACGTCGCCCGCCGGTCTCAGGCCGCGCCCGTCGCCGTCTGGTCGGCCTGGAGCCAGCTCTTCCGCCAGCGCATCACCTGGGGCCTGATGGCCGGCAACTTCGGGGTGATCTACGTCCTGTGGCTCTACTCCACCTGGCTGCCCAGCTATCTGGAGATCGCCCGGGGCTTGAACATCCACAAGGCCGGCCTGCTGTCCGCCGTCCCCTTCGCCTTCGGCATGGTCGGCAGCATCGGCGCGGGCATGCTCACCGACCGCATGGGCCGCCCCGGCGCCCCGGCCATCCGCGTGCAGAAGGCCATCGTCAGCATCAGCCTGGTGGGGATGGGCCTTTTCACCTTCGCCGCCGCCCAGGCCGGCACCACCGGTGCCGCCATCACCGACATCTCCGCCGCCCTGTTCTTCGATGGGGCCGCCACCGGCATCGCCTGGGCCATGGTCTCGACCATCGCGCCGCCGAACCTGGTGGGAGCGCTGGGCGGCATCCAGAACTTCGCGGGCTATCTCGGGGGCGCCCTGGCGCCGATGGTGACGGGCTTCGCGGTTCAGGCCACCGGCAGCTTCACCCTGGCGCTGGGCATCGGCGCGACGATCGCCTTCGCCTCGGCGGCCTCCTACGTGCTGATGGTGCCGCGCTCGCCGAAGATGGCCGAGCAGCTCGCCTGACGTCTCAGCGCGCCCTGGAGAAGGCGCGGATCGTCTCGATCATGTAGCCGATGTGCTCAGGCGACAGGCCCGGATAGAGGCCGATCCAGAAGGCGTCGCGCATCGCCTTGTCGCTGTTGGTCAGATCGCCATGCACCCGGAAGTCGCGCCCGATCATATAGGGCTGGCGGGTCAGATTGCCGGCGAACAGCAGGCGGGTGCCGATCCGGTTGGCGTTCAGGTGCTGGACAAGGTCGTCGCGAGTGAACGGCGCGTCGTCACGAACCGTCATCAGGAAGCCGAACCAGGACGGTTCGGTCCCAGCCGTCGCCTCGGGCAGGATGAACAGGTCTCCCAGCTCCGCCAGCCCCGCCTTGAGCAGATCGAAGTTGCGCCGGCGGGCGGCGATGAAGTCCTCCAGATGGTCCATCTGCGCCAGGCCCACGGCGGCCTGCATGTCGGTGATCTTCAGATTGAAGCCGAGGTGGCTGTAGGTGAACTTGTGGTCGTAGCCCTGGGGCAGGTCGCCCAGCTTCCAGTCGAAGCGGCGCCCGCAGGTGTTGTCCTGCCCCGGCTCGCAGTAGCAATCGCGGCCCCAGTCGCTGAACGCCTCCGCCGCCCGGCGCAGCACCGGATCCTGGGTGAACACCGCCCCGCCCTCGCCCATGGTGATGTGGTGAGCCGGATAGAAGCTGAGCGTGCCGATATCGCCGAAGGTCCCCACGTGCTTGCCGCCGATTGTGGCGCCCAGCGCATCGCAGCAGTCTTCCACGAGAAACAGGTCGTGCTTCTGCGCCAGAGCGGCCAGGGCCGGGGCGTCGAACGGGTTGCCAAGGGTGTGGGCGACCATGATGGCCCGGGTCTTAGGCGTGATCGCCGCTTCGACCGCCGCCACGTCGATGTTGTAGCTGGGGATGCCGATGTCGACGAAGACCGGCGTCATGCCCCAGTGCAGCGCCGGATTGACCGTGGTCGGGAAGCCCGCCGCCGCGGTGATCACCTCGGCCCCCGGCTTCAGCGCGCGCTCGCCCAGCAGCGGCGAGGTCAGGGCGGAAAAGGCCACCAGATTGGCGGACGAGCCTGAATTGACGGTCAGGGCGGAGCGCACCCCGATCCGCTTGGCTAGCCGCGCCTGAAACTGGGCGTTGAAGCGGCCCGTGGTCAGCCAGAACTCCAGCGCGGAATCCACCAGGCTGCGCACGTCGGACGCATCGAACACCCGCCCGTTGACCGGCGCGCCCGACACCCCCGCCTCAAACGGCCTTGGCGCATGCTTCAGGTCGCAGTACTCGCCCACCAGGGCCATGATCTCGTCGCGCACCGTCTCGGCGTCGCGAGCCGTCTGAATTTTCGTCACCAGGTCTTCCATTCCGCCCGGCCCGACGCCCAGCGGTCCTCCAGGAAATTCTTGTCGCGCAGGGTGTCCATCGGGCGCCAGAAGCCGGGGTGATTGAAAGCCCGCAACTGGCCGTCCTTCGCCAGGCTCTCCATGGGCTCGTGCTCCCATTGGGTCAGGTCGTCGGCGATCCGCTCGCCGACCTTGGGCGACAACAGGAAGAAGCCGCCGTTGATCAGGCCGCCCTCGTCGTCGGGCTTTTCCTGGAAACCTTTGACCACATCCCCCTCCATGGTCAGGGCGCCGAAGCGGCTCAGCGGCCGCACCGCCGTCACCGTCGCCAGCTTGCCGTGCGCCTTGTGGAATGCCAGCTGAGCAGCCAGGTCGATGTCGGCCACCCCGTCGCCATAGGTGAAAGCGAACACCTCCTCGTCCTGCACATGAGGCAGGGCCCGTTTCAGACGGCCCCCGGTCATCGAATGCTCGCCGGTGTCGATCAGGGTCACCCGCCAGGGTTCGGCGGTGTTCCGATGCACCTCCATCCGGTTCTCGGCCAGGTGCAGGGTGACGTCGGAGGTGTGCATGAAGTAGTTGGCGAAATACTCCTTGATCACATAGCCCTTGTAGCCAAGGCAGATGATGAAGTCGTTGTGGCCGTACTGACTGTAGGTCTTCATGACGTGCCACAGGATCGGGCGTCCGCCGATCTCGATCATCGGCTTGGGCTTCGAGCCGACCTCCTCGGAGATGCGCGTACCGAGCCCCCCGGCCAGGATCACCACCTTCATTGTTCGAGATTCCCGCCTCATAGCGAAATGAGCGCCTGGAGGGCCGACTCACGCCTGCGCTGGGTGTTTCAAGATCGTCGGCGCTACGCAAAGGGCGTTTCCGCACAATCCCCAGCCATTACCGTCTAAGCCTTTTCAAAGCGGCCCGTTTTCGCTCTAACGTCCGCCTCCCGACCGCAAGACAAGGATGAAGACATTGGGCAGCAGGCGTTCCGTCCATGGACTTCAGATCGACGCCGCCCTGGCGGCCTTCATCGAAGAGGAGGCCTTGCCCGGGACCGCCGTCTCTGCCGACGCCTTCTGGCGCGGTCTGGCCGGGCTGATCGCCGACTTCGCGCCGCGTAACCGGGCCCTGCTGGCCCAGCGCGACAGCCTGCAGGCTCAGATCGACGCCTGGCACCGCGCCCATCCCCTGCCCTTCGATCCGGCGGAGTACGAGGCTCACCTGCGCGCCATCGGATATCTGGCGCCGGAACCGGAGCCCTTCGCCGTCTCCACCGCCAATGTCGACCCGGAGATCGCCACCCTGGCCGGGCCGCAGCTGGTGGTGCCCCTGACCAACGCCCGCTTCGCCCTGAACGCAGCCAACGCCCGCTGGGGCAGTCTCTACGACGCCCTCTACGGTACAGACGCCATCGCCGACGACGGCGGCGCGGCGCGGGGCAAGGGGTTCAACGCCGTGCGCGGGGCTTTGGTGGTCGCCAAGGGCCGGGCCCTGCTGGACCAGGCCGCGCCCCTGACCTCGGGCTCGCATGCCGACGCCAAGGCCTACGCCATCAAGGACGGCGCTCTCGGCGTGACCCTGAAGGATGGCCAGACCACCGCCCTGCTGGACCCCAAGACCTTCGCCGGCCACACCGGAGACGCGGCCTCGCCCGAGACGGTGCTGCTGCGCCAGAACGGCCTCTACATCGAGATCGTGTTCGACCGCGCCCACCCCATCGGCAAGACCGACGCGGCGGGCATCTCCGACATCCAGCTTGAGGCCGCGCTGTCGACCATCATGGACGGCGAGGACAGCGTCGCCACCGTGGACGCCGCCGACAAGGTGGAGCTCTACCGCAACTGGCTGGGGCTGATGCTGGGCAAACTAACCGCCAGCTTCCAGAAGGACGGCAAGACGCTCGACCGCCGCATGGCCGAGGACCGGACCTACACCGGCGCCGATGGCCGGCCTCTGACCGTTCCAGCGCGCAGCCTGATGCTGATCCGCAATGTCGGCCTGCACCTGACCATCGACGCGGTGCTGGACGCCGAGGGGCAGGAAGTCCCGGAGAACCTGCTGGACCTGGCCATCGTCTCCCTGGTCGCCAAGCACGACCTGGCCCGCCGGGCCAACAGCCGCGCCGGTTCGATCTACATCGTGCGGCCCAAGATGCACGGCCCCGACGAGGTCGCCTTCGCTGACGACGCCTTCGACCGGGTGGAGAGCTTCCTGGGCCTGTCGCCCCAGACCATCAAGATGGGCGTGATGGACGAGGAGCGGCGCACCAGCGCCAACCTCGCCGCCTGCATCGCTTCCGCCCGCCGCCGCATCTTCTTCATCAACACCGGCTTTCTGGACCGCACCGGTGATGAGATCCACACCTCGATGGAGGCCGGCCCGATGCTGCGCAAGGCGCAGATCAAGACCGCGCCGTGGCTCAGCGCCTACGAGGACCGCAACGTCGATATCGGCATCGCCTGCGGCCTGCCCGGCCGCGCCCAGATCGGCAAGGGCATGTGGGCGGCCCCCGATCAGATGGCGGAGATGCTGAAGCAGAAGGTCGGTCACCCGATGTCGGGCGCCTCCACCGCTTGGGTGCCCTCGCCCACCGCCGCGGTGCTGCACGCGACCCATTACCACCAGGTCGATGTCGCCGCCCGCCGCGCCGCCCTGGCCGACCGGGCCATGGGCCAGCTGTCGACCCTGCTCACCCCGCCGCTCGCCCCGGGCCGCAACTGGTCGCCTGAAGAGGTGCGCGAGGAGCTGGACAACAACTGCCAGGGCATCCTCGGTTACGTGGTCCGCTGGATCGACCAGGGCGTCGGCTGTTCCAAGGTGCCGGACGTGCACAATGTCGGACTGATGGAGGACCGGGCCACCCTGCGCATCTCCAGCCAGCACATCGCCAACTGGCTGCGCCACGGCATCGTGCAGGAGGCCGAGGTGATGGAGGCTCTGAAGCGGATGGCGGCGGTGGTCGACGGCCAGAACGCGTCGGACGCGCTCTACCGGCCCATGGCGCCCGGCTTCGACGGTCCCGCCTTCCAGGCCGCCTGCGATCTGGTGTTCAAGGGACGCGAACAACCCAACGGCTACACCGAATGGCTGCTGAACAGCTGGCGCAAACAGGCTAAAGCGGCCTCATAAGACCAAGCATTCCGGAGGACGCCCGTGACCACCCTGACCCTCGACGCCGCCCAAACCATCGTGGCCGCGGCCCTGAAGTACGCCGGCGAGCACAAGCTCAATCCCCTGGCGATCGTGGTGCTGGACGCGCGCGGCGCCTACCGGGCCCTGGCGGCGCAGGACGGGACCAGCCTGAAGCGGTCGGACGTGGCCCACGGCAAGGCCTACGGCGCCATCGCCCTGGGCATGGGCTCGCGCTCGCTGCACAAGCGGGCCAAGGAGCAGGCTTATTTCATCGCCGCCGTCGGCCAGACGCTGGAGGGCAATCTGATCCCGGTGCCGGGCGGCGTGCTGATCCGCGACGCGGCGGGCGTTCTGCTGGGCGCCGTGGGCATCTCCGGCGACACCTCGGACAACGACGAAGCCGCCGCCATGGCCGGCATCGCCGCGGCGAGCCTCAAGGGCGATCCCGGCGCGGACTGATCACTTGAGCCAGCGCAGCCGAGCCGCCGTCGTCGCCCTGCCGGTGGCGGCGCTGCTTGCTTCGATGGCCTCGATCCAGATCGGCGCGGCCCTGGCGCAGCGCATGTTCCCGCTCGTGGGGGCCCAGGGCGCTACGGCGCTTCGTGTCAGCCTGGCGGCGGCCATCCTGCTGGCGATCCACCGGCCCTCACCCAAGGCGCTGGGGCCCGCGCAGCTAAAGGCCATCCTGCCCTACGGCCTGTCGCTGGGGGCCATGAACCTGCTGTTCTACATGTCGCTGAAGACGATCCCGCTTGGGGTCGCGGTGGCGGCGGAGTTCACCGGGCCGCTGCTGGTGGCCGCCCTGTCGCACAGAGGGCGGCTCGACATCCTGTGGTTGGCCCTGGCGGCGGGCGGGCTGGCGGCCCTGGCGCCCTGGACGCAGGGTTCCGGATCACTGGATCCGATCGGACTGCTGCTCGCCCTGGCGGCGGGCGGCTTCTGGGCCCTCTACATCCTGTTCGGTCAGAAGGCTGGAAAAGTTGGTCACGGTGCGGCGACCGCCTGGGGCATGCTGGCGGCGGCCTGCGTGGTGGTCCCGTTCGGCGTGGCCCATGCCGGAGCCGCGCTGCTGACGCCCTCCCTGTTGCCCATCGCGCTGACGGTGGCGGTCCTGTCCAGCGCCCTGCCCTATTCCCTGGAGATGGCGGCTCTGACCCGCCTGCCCAAGGCGACCTTCAGCACCTTGATGAGCCTGGAGCCCGCCATCGCCGCGGTCGCCGGCGGACTGCTGCTGGGCCAGCATCTGACCGTGCGCCAGGACGTGGCCATCGCCTGCATCATCGCCGCCTCGGTCGGGACCACCGCCGCCCTGGTCTCCACCAAGGGCGAGGCCGCGCCGCTTCCGGGTTAGACCTCGATCGGGCCCCGGAACACGAAGAAGGCCCCGAACGCGATCAGCGCAAAGCCGATGGCGTGGTTCACCGTGATCTTCTGGCCGAGATAGACCACCGAAAAGGCGGAGAAGACCGTCAGGGTAATGACCTCCTGGATCGCCTTCAGCTGGGCCGCCGAATAGACATCGCTGCCGATCCGGTTGGCCGGCACGACCAGGCAATATTCCAAGAAGGCGATGCTCCAGCTGACCAGCACCACCGCCCACAGCGGCCTGTCCTTGAACCGCAGCGGGCCGTACCAGGCGAAGGTCATGAACAGGTTGGAGCCGATCAGCATCAGGATCGGCAGCAGTCTGGGCATAAAGGGCATCGGGTCGCCTCCGGAGAAACGACCCTAAACCGAGTCTTTTGGCGCAGACCTAGGCCAGCACCACGATCTGAACACGGCGGTTCTGAGCGCGGCCGTCCCTGGACTTGTTGGAGGCCACCGGAGCGGTCTGGCCATAGGAGATGGTGTTCATCCGGTTCAGGGCGACGCCCTGCTGATTGAGGAACAGGCGCACCGCCTCGGCCCGCTCTTCGCCCAGCCGCATGTTGTAGTCAGGGCCGCCGGTGGAGTCGGTATGGCCCTGAACCTCCAGATAGACATTCTTGTCGTCCGTCTTCAGCTTGGTGGCGAACTCGGTCAGCCGACTCTCGTCTTCCGGCGAGAGTTTGTACTTGGCGGTTTTGAACTTCACGCCGTCGTCCTGCAGCACCATCGCGTAGAGGAACTTGCCCTCGGCCAGTTTGCCGGCGGCTTCAGCCCGTTCCAGGGCCTCGCGGCTGGTCTTGTCGAGGCCGGCCAGCATGGCGTCATGCTCGGCCAGCTTCTGCTTCTGAGCGTCAGCTTGCGATTGGGTGGCGTCGATCTTGGTGTCGACCGACGCGACATGCGCGTCGACGGATTTGTGGGTGGCGCAGCCGGTGACGCCGAGTGCGGCGGCCAGCATTGCGCTGATCATCAAGGGTTTGGACATGGCGATATTCATACGGGTCCCTCCGTCTTATTCCGGCGGTGGGCCGGAATGGGCCAAGCAAGTCCCCCTCGACTGGCGAGCGACTGTGCGGACCGTAAAACGGCTTCCGTATGGCGCGATCGGGACCATAGCGGGGCCCTTGTCCGACACTCTCATGGCGAAGCTGGTCGGGCGCTGGACGCAACCCTGGGATGTCGCGAACTTGTGATCCGCGTCCCTAGCGGGGCGGGGGTTTGCCCTTGAAAGGCTTGCCGGAGCGCTGGTCGTTACCCTTACGGCCGCCGGGCTTCTTCTTGAACGGACGCGGCCCGACCTTGAACGGGCCGCCCTTGTCCTCGCGCTTCCACTCTGGTGCGGCGCTCTCGCCTTCCAGAGGATTGTAGGGACGCGGCTTGTGCTCGCGCGGACCCTCTTGGGCCGGCTTGTCGTAGCGCGGTTTGTCGAAGCGGGGCTTTTCCGGGCCTCCCCCGAAATCCTTGGGCTTGAAATCCTTGCCCTTGAAGTCCTTGGGCTTGCCCTTGAAACCGCCCTCCTTGAAACCCTTCTCCTTGAAGTCGCGCGGCTTGTGCTCGCGCGGCGGACGATCCTGATAGGCGGGGCGGGGCTGCTCGTCCCTGGGCTTGAAGTCCTCACGGGGCTTGAAGTCTTCGCGGGGCTTGAAGTCTCGCGGCTTCTCCTCGCGCGGCGGACGATCCTGATAGGCAGGACGGGGCGTCTCGTCCCTTGGACGTTCATGCCTGGGCCGCTCTTCCCGAGGACGCTCTTCTCTGGGCTTGAAGTCGCGCGGCGGACGATCCTCACGGGGACGGAACTTGTCCTGGGGCGCGGGGGCGTGGCCGGGCTCGATCTTGACCCCGTCGTCCACTGCGTCGCGCACAGCCGCGGCGAAGCGCTCGGCGGCGGCGGGCATGATCTCGAACTTGGTCTCGCGGCCGAAGATGCGGATGGCGCCGATGTCGGGCTTGGTCACATGACCGCGCCGGCAGATCAGCGGGATCAGCCACTTGGGATCGGCGTTCTTCTCGCGCCCGACATTGAGCCGGAACCAGACCCCGCCGGCGCCCTGCTCGCGCGCGCTGCGGTCCCATTGGGCGTCCCCGCCCGCATTGTTGGACTCGCGCGGGCCGCGCACCGGCTTGTCGCCGGGCTTGGGTTTGTAGGCGCCGCCGTCGAACAGCTCCTCGGGCGAAGGCAGGCGGGTACGGTAGAGGCGGATCAGGGCGGCGGCGATATCTTCGGCGCTGCGCCCTTCCAGCAGGGCCAGGGCCAGGGCCTTGTCTTCCTCGGGCGTCTCGTCGGTCAGCAGCGGGTCATGCAGCAGCCGCTCCTGGTCCAGCTTGCGGATTTCGTCGGCGGTCGGCGGCCCGCTCCAGGTGGCGTCCAGCCCGGCGGCGGCCAGCACCTGCTCGGCGCGGCGGCGGCGGGTGTAGGGGACCAGCAGAACCGAGACCCCCTTCTTGCCCGCCCGTCCGGTGCGGCCCGAACGGTGCAGCAGGGCGGCGCGGTTGGTGGGCAGCTCGGCGTGGATCACGAGGCCGAGGTCGGGCAAATCCAGCCCGCGCGCGGCGACGTCGGTGGCCACCAGTACTCGCGCGCGCCCGTCACGCAGCGACTGCAGGGCCAGGGTCCGTTCGTTCTGGCTGAGCTCGCCCGACAGGGCCACGGCGGCGAAGCCGCGCTCCACCAGATTGGAATGCATGTGCCGCACCGCTTCGCGGGTATGGCAGAAGACAATCGAGCCCCGGCTGTCGACGAAGCGCAGCACATTGACCACCGCGTGCTCGATCTCGTTGGGGGCGATCAGATAGGCGCGGTACTCGATGTCGGCGTGCTGCACGTCCGGCTGGGTATCGATACGCAGGGCGTCGCGCTGGTAGTTGCGCGCCAGGCTGACGATGTCCCGCGCCAGGGTGGCGGAGAACAGCAGGGTGCGCCGCTCGGGCGGGGTGGCGTCGAGAATGAACTCCAGGTCCTCGCGGAAGCCCAGGTCGAGCATCTCGTCGGCTTCGTCCAGAACCACGGCGCGCAGGGCCGAGGCATCGAAGTTGCCGCGCTCCAGGTGATCGCGCAGCCGCCCCGGCGTGGCCACCACGATATGGGCGCCGGCCGCCAGCACCCGCTGCTCGCGCCGCGCATCCATGCCGCCGACGCAGACCGCCACGCGGGCCCGTGCTCCGGCGTAAAGCCAGTGCAGTTCGCGCTCGACCTGCAGGGCCAGTTCACGCGTCGGCGCCACGATCAGGGCCAGGGGCGCGCCGGCGGGCGGCAGGACGTCCGCATCGCCCAGCAGGGTCGGGCCAAGCGCCAAGCCATAGGCCACCGTCTTGCCCGAGCCGGTCTGGGCCGAGACCAGCAGGTCGCGCTCGTCCGCCTCCGGCTGCAGCACAGCGGCCTGCACCGGCGTCGGGTCGGCATAGCCCTTTTCAGTGAGGGCGCGCTCGAATGTTGAGCTGATGTTCGGAAAAGGCATCGACGGTGTTCCAGGGCCGCGGAGAGGCGGCGGGTCCGGCGTGTGCCCCTAAACGGCTCTCACCGCAATGCACAAAGCCGATCAGGAGCGGGCGGGCGTGCCCTTCATGGAGGGATTGGCGGCGATCGTCTTTTCCTTGGGCGCCTTGGGCTTGCGCGCTTCCTTGGTGGTTTTCTTTTGACCCTTGGCCATCTTCTTACTCCTCGCTCGGCGGCGAAACGCGGCCCGTCAGGGTCTGGTTTCAGGACGATGTCCTATAATTACACCTAGTTCATCCAATATCACGCGGCCCGCCAAGGTAGATTTTCAAAAATAATTTGCCGCTTTCACGCGTATATGCAACAATCCACCGTCGAATATCGCGAAGGTTCGGTCGCTCTCCCTTGCTCGATTTTCTGGATTGAGCGCCGGACTTGCCCTGCTGATCCCCCTCGAATTTTGATCGCGCCTATTCTTGTTTTGGCGCGCGAACTCTATCTTCTAAAGGACATTCCATGGCTATCGGAACAGTGAAGTGGTTTAACGGCCAAAAGGGCTTCGGCTTTATTCAACCCGACGACGGCGGCGCCGACGTGTTCGTGCACATCTCGGCTGTCGAGCGCGCGGGCATGAACGGCCTGCATGAAGGTCAGAAGCTCAGCTTCGAACTGGAACGCGACCGCAAGAGCGGCAAGATGTCGGCTGCCCAACTGCAAGCGGCCTAAATCCAAAGAGTCGCGCCCTGCACCGGTTCGCC
>CAIYVC010000146.1 GCA_903929535.1 uncultured Caulobacteraceae bacterium
ACTCAGGTTGGCAGGATCTGCATCTTCCACCGAGAACTGAAATTGAGTCCGCGAGACCCGGGTTTCGATGGTCAGATCCTGGACCGGCTGCATGTAAAGCTTGATGCCGGGGACGTCCTTCACCTGGGTATTGAGGCGCCGGATGATCTCGCTGGCGGATGAGTCCCGTTGGGCGTGGGGCTTCAGATTGATCATCATGCGCCCGCTGTTGAGGGTCACATTGGTGCCGTCGACCCCGATAAAGGTCGACACGCTTTCGACGTCCTTATCCTTCAGCACGGCAGCGGCCAACGCGGTCTGGCGCTCCACCAGGGCGCCGTAGGCGATGGATTGGGGGGCTTCGGAGATCCCCTGGATCACACCGGCGTCCTGCACCGGAAAGAACCCCTTGGGAATGAAGGTCCACAGCACGACGGTCAACAGCAGCGTGCCCACGGCAACCAAAAGAGTCATCCGCGAACGGTCCAGCACCCAGTTCAGCGCTTTGCCGTATTCCTCAATCAGGCGGTTGAACAGGTCCTCGGCCTTTCGCATCACCGGATTGAGGTCGCCTTGCTTATGCGGCTTCAGCATCTTGGCGCATAGCATCGGCACCAGGGTCAGGGACACCACCGCCGAAATCAGGATGGTGACGGCCAGCGTGATGGCAAACTCACGGAATAGCCGGCCGACCACATCGGCCATGAACAAAAGCGGGATCAGCACCGCGATCAGCGAGACCGTCAGCGAGATGATGGTGAAGCCGATCTGCTCGGCGCCTTTGAGGGCGGCGGCCATCGGGTCCTCGCCTTCCTCGATATAGCGAGAAATGTTCTCGATCATGACGATGGCGTCATCGACCACGAACCCGGTCGCGATGGTCAGCGCCATCAGGGAGAGATTGTTGAGGCTGAAGTTCGCCAGATACATGAAGGCGAAGGTGCCGACCAGAGACAACGGCACCGATAAACTGGGAATAATGGTCGCCGGTACGCTGCGCAGGAACAGGTAGATCACCAGGACCACCAGCACTACCGCCAGTCCCAGTTCAAACTCC
This sequence comes from uncultured Caulobacteraceae bacterium, assembly GCA_903929535.1. GTDB lineage: Bacteria > Pseudomonadota > Alphaproteobacteria > Caulobacterales > Caulobacteraceae > BOG-938. The sequence goes on from CAIYVC010000146.1 coordinate 1,037, forward strand.
ACGTCCTTGACCGAAGCGCGGATGGTGACGGTGCGGTCGGTGAGCACCTGGACATCCAGGGACGGGGGCAGCGACGCCTTGATCTGGGGCAGGATCGCCTTGACCTGATCGACCACTGCGATGACGTTGGCGCCCGGCTGGCGCTGGACGTTGACGATCATGGCGGCGGTGGTGTTGACCCAGGCGCCGAGCTTGTCGTTCTCGGCGGCGGTATCGACCGTGGCCACATCCGACAACCGCACCGGCGCGCCGTTGCGGTAAGCGATGATTAGCTCTCTGTACTCGGCGGGGTCGCGGATCTGGTCGTTGGCGTTGATGGTGTAAGCGCGGGTGGCGCCGTCGAATGTGCCCTTGGGCGTGTTGACGTTGGCGTTGCTGATGGTGGTGCGCAGATCGTCGAGATTGAGGCCATAAGCCGCCAGCGCCCGCGGATTGGCGCGGATGCGCACGGCAGGGCGGTTGCCGCCCGAGAGGTTGACCACCCCGACGCCGGGCAATTGCGCGAGCTTGGTGGCGATGCGGCTGTCGGCGATATCGGAAATTTCAGTCAGCGGCAGCGTGGGCGAGGTGACGCCAAGGGTCAGCACCGGAGCGTCGGCGGGATTGAATTTATGGAAGATCGGCGGCGCCGGCAGATCCTGGGGCAGGAGGTTGCCGGCGGCATTCATCTTGGCGAGCACTTCCTGCTCGGCGCCATCGAGGCTCACATTGAGCGAGAACTCGAGAGTGATCACCGATGCGCCGGCGGAACTGGTGGACAGCATCTGGGTCAGGCCCGGCATCTGGCCCAACTGGCGTTCAAGCGGCGCGGTCACCGCGGTGGCCATCACCTCAGGTGAGGC
>CAIYVC010000147.1 GCA_903929535.1 uncultured Caulobacteraceae bacterium
CATCCTCATACTCTCCGGTGCGGAGATAAAGCTTGTGCCCACCCACGATCGCCTTTTGAGTGTACCCCTTGCGCCGATGTGGCAACTTGATCCGATCGGCGGGCACTGACCGCTCGATCACCCGTTCGACGATGCGTTCGACGCGGGCCTTGCGGGCGTAGGCGGGGGTGAGGCGGCGGGCGAGGTCCTGGCGCTCTTCGTCAGCCAGGGTCTTGCCGGGTTCGAGGGCCTGGAGGGCTTCGATGCGTTTGGACTGGAGGGCGACGGTGAGGCGGACGGCGCGGGAGACGCGGGCGTAGGCGAGGGACACGTCCGCCGCCACGGGCGGCTGGTCCTCGGCTCGTTGGCCGGTGGCCTGGCGTTCGACAGCCAGGGCGATCTCGAGGCCCGCCTCGGCGAGGCGGCCAAGCAGGGCCAGCTGCCGCTCGATGAGCGGGCGGGCCCAGTCGGGGGCGGGGTCGGTGGAGGCTTCGGCGCGCATGGTGTGAACAAATCATGAACACCCAGCATCGATTTGTCAAGACCGAGCGGGCCCCTCCACCGCGGCGCCCAGCTCAGCTGGCGAGGATCACGAATCCGCCAGCGGGGGCGATGGTGTGCACGCCGATCAGTTCGACAATGTAACTGTCGGTGGCGCTCAAAGTGCCACTGTGGGACGCCATGATGTAGGTATTGCCGCCGATTGAACCGGACGCGAAGACGACGTCAGGCAGCCCGAAGTGATTTGCGAGGAAGGCGAAGGTGGTTAAAGAGTTGAAGCCTTCGTTGAAAACGTGGGGAGCTGCTATGCCGGTGAAGGCGATCTTGTCCCCCACGGCGACGTTCTGGATGATCACGTTTGCCGCGAGCGCACCTGCGTTAAAGGCGACGTCGACGCCGATGGTCACTTTGCCGTTGCCGTGACTTCCCAAGTCCACCGTGTTGTTGCCGGTGCCGAGGGTGAAGGTCACGCCGCCGCTCGCGCTGGCGTCCTTGACGGTGTTGGCGCCGTTGCCGAGGGTCACGGCCGCGGTGTTCTTGGACACGCTGATGTAGTTGGCGGAGTTGTCCGCGGCGCCGCTAACGGTGGAGACGTTGGCGCCGAAGGCCAGCAGGTGGGTGCTGTCGGTCCCCAGGGTAACAAAGTTGGTCAAGCTGACGCTCGTTATGGCCGTGCCGCTAATGGCCTTGACAGTATTCGCGCCGCCGCTGGCGGCGAAGTTAAGAGTGCTGAGATGATTGCTGGCGTCCGTGAAGCTCGTGAGCGTCGAATTAATGAGGATGAAGGTCAATGGTGTTGAACCGGTGGCATCCGTCAGTGTGACCGCCCCAGTCGCATTCTTCGTACCCATCTGAGTCGCTGTGGTGCTGATCATGTTGAAGGTGGAGAAGGCGCCACTGACCAAAACGCCCGCACCGGTGCCGTTGTAATTGGCGGTTACAGCCACGCCCGAACCGGTTGCGATGTAGTCACTGCTAGTTCCGGCGGTCGTAGTGGTTAGGCTCGTCAAGCCGGTGAAGCCGGAGACGTCGAACAAGGAGACAGTTGTGGCGCCAGCACTGGCCGAAGTATTGAGTGTAACGGTCGACACGCCGCTGATGACCAGGCCGCTTGGCAGGAGAAGCTGAACCGTCGACGCCGAGGTGTCGGTGATGGCCAGCTTGTTACTGCCGCTGCCGGTCAGCTTGTCGTTTGCGGTCAGGGTCGCGCCGGTTCCCAGGGTGGCGGCGATGATATCTGAACCGTACCCGGTGATGGTGTCGGTGCCGGTAGTGAAGCTGCCGGACGTGGGCGTGGAAGAGCCGGACGGCGGGCTGATGATGTTCTGGATAAAGGACTCGCCGCCGTTCACCGAGGCGCCGGTGTAGCTGACGTTCTTCAGGGCGTCCTTCTGCTGCTGCAGAGTGCCGACGATGCCGGCTGCCGCCAGCTTGGTCTCGAAGTCCAGGGCCACCTGGGTCTTGTTGGTCAGGGTCGCGTAGTCGATGGCGTCGGCGGACCTGCTGATGCTGTCCTCGAAGGACAGGATGAACTGACCGGGGGTGATGTTTCCCGATTGCAGCAGGGCGATCCAGTAGGCGTAGCCCGCGATATCCGGGTCGCGGTTGGCGAGGTTGTGATAGACGCCGCCGATGAAGAAGCTGAGGTCCGAGGTCGCGGTGTTGATCAGGTAGGGATAGAGGGCCTGGGCCTCGGGGGACCGGGCGAAGACGGCGGCGATGCTTGTCAGGGACTGGCCGGCGTCCAGCGCCGCGCTCCAGTAGGTCAGGCCCGCGGCGTCCGGGGCGCGGCCGAAGTAGCCAACGAAAAGGAGGGTAATTGTTTGCGCACTGGATAGGGCCATGACTCAAGTCTCCCGAATACCAACATCAACAACCAAGAACCGGGGGGTATTTCCAGTGCATGGGCGGCGGATCGGGAGTCTACTTGATTCGCCCGTGAGGTGATTTCATCGAAATTACAGCAATGCTTACCTATGATTGTGTATCTGCTTTTGATATCAACTTGTGATATATACGATCGGTTTACGGTATATAAAGAGAGTATTTGAAGATCGTGCCGCTGCGTCCGCTGGCGACCTTGTAGACGTGGAAGCTCATCCGGCGGTTCAGCCATATGATCTGGGTCCCGGCGTGCGCCGGGACGAGCGGTAGGGGTAGGAGGGCGGACCTCGGGCCCCTATCTTGTGAGACTGGCCGTTCCACAGGAGACCCCACGTCATGACCGCTGCGACTGAACGGGCCGTCCTGGCCGGGGGCTGTTTCTGGGGCGTGCAGGACCTGGTGCGGCGCCGGCCCGGCGTGATCTCGACGCGTGTCGGCTACACCGGCGGCGAGGTGGCCAACGCCACCTACCGCAATCACGGCAACCACGCCGAGGGGATCGAGATCGTGTTCGATCCGGCGGCGACCAGCTTCCGCGCCCTGCTGGAGTTCTTCTTCCAGATCCACGATCCGACGACCCTGAACCGCCAGGGCAACGACCGGGGGGCCAGCTACCGCTCGGCCATCTACTACACCTCCGAGGAACAGAAGCGGGTGGCGCTGGACACCATCGCCGACGTCGACGCCTCGGGCCTGTGGCCGGGCAAGGTGGTCACCGAGGTGACGCCGGTGGCGCCGTTCTGGGAGGCCGAGCCGGAGCACCAGGACTATCTGGAGCGGATTCCCGACGGCTATACCTGCCACTTCGTGCGGCCGGGCTGGAAGCTGCCGCGCCGGGCGGGGGTCTGAGGCAACATTCCCACGGTCGTCATCCCAAGGCTTGTCCTTGGGACCCAGCAAACGCCGACCTTGAAGCGGGGCGCCGGTGGCCGCCGCTGCGGCGTCGAGGTCTTCGCTGCTGGGTCCCAAGATCTCCGCTTCGCTGCGTCTTGGGATGACGACAGGAAAGGAACGTGCGCGACCAACCGGCGTTTGACCTTGGACTGGCGCCTCCGCGCGCCGCTTCAACCCATGAGGTCAGGCATGCGCTCGGTTCTGCTCTATTTCATCGGTATCCCGATCCCCATCATTCTGCTGCTGGCCTTCTGCACCCACCATTTCTAGGCCAGACACGACAAAGCCACGGCTGGCTGCCTGCCAACCGTGGCTTACGCCGTACTGAGTGCTTAAGCGTCTAAGGCTCCATCCGAGGACGGAGCGTCAGATCAGCCCTTGGGAGCGCCGACCGGGACGCCGTTCACGGTGGCCGAAACCAGGCCGCCGCCGGGGCCGCCATCCTTCAGCGGGTGGACCATGATCACGGCCTTGTCGCCGGGCTTCAGCGAGGTGGGCTTCCAGCCGGTGCGGATCAGGCCATTGGGGCTGCCGCCTTCGATGGACCATTCCACTTCCTTGCCGGAAGCGTCCTTCACCAGGATCTGGACCCAGCTATGCGGGTTGGTCCATTGGAATTCCTTGATGGTGCCGTCGAGGGCCACAGTCTTGGCCGGATCGAACATCGCGCCCGAGTGGTGAGCGAAAGCAGGAGCGGCCGCCAGGGCCATAGCCGCAACGCCGGCCGCGGCCAGCATCTTCTTGGTCACTTGCATCGGTCTTCCCTACATTTTTCTCAGCGGAGAAATCGCCGCTCCGGGCATTGCGCCTCGTGAGTCAATCTTAGCAAAATTCCCACCATACGGAAAGAGACGCGGCGATTAACGGCCAATCCCTTACCCGGCTTGGGGATGCGGGCGCCACGATCATGCCGCAGGGGCGTGGTTTAGGTGGACGGGCTGGGGCCAGAGGTCAGCGTCCGACATGTCCGAACGCCCGAAAACTCCGAAGCGCGCCGTCGCCGTGGCGACCAGCCTGGCGGTGCACGGCGGGATTCTGGCCGCCCTGATCTGGGGCCACCGCGAACCGCCCCAGACCCCCGAGGCGCCGTTGATGATGGTGTCCGTTGTGGAGGGGATCAGCGTCGCGCCGGCGGTGACGCCGCCGACGCCCGAGCCAGTGCCGCCGACGCCGGTGATCAAGGCCTCCGCGCCCATGGACCCGATCCGGAGGCCTTCCCCCTTCTGCCTGCTCTCGACCGGACACGGATCGCTGATCGTCAACCGCAACGACCAGCAGCTCTACGTTAAGGACGGCGAGCCTCACGGCTATGGCGTAGGCCTGCAGCTGTTCCAGAGCTCGCTGTTCGATCCGGACGAGGTGGAGATCGCCCTCAATCTGCTGGACCTGCGCCGGACCCATTTCGGCGACGGGGTGGTGGCGCTGGATTGCGGAGCCAATATCGGCGTCCACACCATCGAATGGGCGCGCCGGATGACCGGATGGGGCACGGTGATCGGGTTCGAGGCGCAGGAGCGCGTCTACTACGCCCTGGCCGGCAACGTCGCGCTCAACAACTGCTTCAACGCCCGGGTCCTGCACGCGGCGATCGGCGGGGAGGTGGGCGAGATCAATGTGCCCAACCTCGACTACAACCAGGAAACCAGCTTCGGCTCGTTCGAGCTGCGCAAGCTGGCCAAGACCGAATACATCGGCCAGGCGGTGGATTACGAGGCCGGCCCCACGACCCCCGTGAACATGTTCACCATCGACGCCCTGCAGTGCAAACGGCTCGATTTCATCAAGCTCGATATCGAGGGCATGGAGATGGAGGCCCTAACGGGGGCCGCCGACTCGATCGCCGCGCACAGGCCGCAGATCATGGTGGAGTTCATCAAGTCCGATCGGGAAGCGATCCACGACTTCCTGCTGGAACGCGGCTATCTGTGTTTCGACCTGGGCATCAATATCCTGGCCGTCCACCGCGACGATCCCTCGCACGCCTCCGTCCATTCCACAGCGCCCTGACCGACGCGATATTTGAAATGAAATAATTCGCGCAAGTTCGTCTGGCAATTTCAGGAACCGGAGCGTCGGCGCGGACGCGGAATTCGTGATAATCGTCTGACGCCATGAGTATCTCCAGCCCGTTCATCAAGCGCCCCGTCGCGACCTCGCTGATCGCGGCCGCCTTCCTGGTGGTCGGCCTGGTCTGCTATTTCCAGCTGCCGGTCTCGGCCCTGCCGCAGGTGGACTTCCCCACCATCCAGGTCAGCGCCAGCCTGCCCGGCGCCAGCCCCGAGACCATGGCCTCCAACGTAGCGACACCGCTGGAGCGCCAGCTGTCGCTGATCCCGGGCGTGACCCAGCTGACCTCATCGTCGGGGCTGGGCTCGACCCAGGTGGTGCTGCAGTTCGAACTCAGCCGTAGCCTCGACGCCGCCGCCCAGGACGTGCAGGCCGCCGTCACCGCCGCCGGCGGCCAGCTGCCCAACAACCTTCCCGCGCCGCCCAACATCCGCAAGGTCAACCCGGCCGACTCCTCGGTGTTCGTGCTGCAGATGACCTCCGCCACCCTGCCGCTGTCGACGGTCAACGACTACGCCGACAACATCGTGGCGCAGCGGCTGTCGCGCATCGACGGCGTCGGTCAGGTCAATCTGTTCGGCCCGGTGAAACCGGCTATCCGCATCCAGATCGACCCGCGCAAGGCGGCGGCCCTGGGGCTGAACCTGGAGCAGATCCGCACCGCCATCGCCAGCAACACGGTCAATGCGCCCAAGGGGCAGCTGGTCGGCAACGATCGCAACATGACCATCTACGCCAACGATCAGGTGCAGGACGCCGAGACCTGGAACCAGCTGATCATCGGCTACAGCAAAGGTGCGCCGATCCGGGTGAAGGATGTCGGGCGGGCGATCAAGGATGCGGAAAACGTCTTCCAGGGCGCCTTCAGCTATCCCGGCGCAGCCAACAAGAACCCCAACCTGAAGACCGGACCGACCGTGATGATCGGGGTCAACAAGGCGCCGGGAGCGAACGTCATCCGTACGGTGGAGGCGATGAAGGCGGCCCTGCCCTCGCTGCGCGCCAACATCCCGTCGTCCATCAACATGGAGATCGCGGCCGACCGGACCCAGACCATCCGCGCCTCGGTCAAGGACGTCCAGATCACGCTTCTGATCACCATCTCCCTGGTGGTCGGCGTGATCTTCCTGTTCCTGCGCAACGTCCGCGCGACCATCATTCCCAGCGCGGTGATCCCACTCTCGCTGCTGGCGACCGCCGCGATCATGCTGCCGGCGGGCTTCAGCCTGGACAACCTGTCGCTGATGGCGATGACCATCGCCGTGGGCTTCGTGGTCGACGACGCCATCGTCATGGTCGAGGCCATCTGGCGCAGGATCGAGCACGGCGAGAAGCCGTTCCAGGCCGCGCTCAACGGCGCCGGGGAAATCAGCTTCACCATCCTGACCATCGCCATCTCGCTGATCGCGGTGTTCACGCCCTTGATGTTCATGGGCGGCGTCGTCGGGCGGCTGATGCGCGAGTTCGCCCTGACGCTCAGCGCCGCCGTGGTGCTGTCGGTGACTCTGTCACTGACCTTCACGCCGATGCTCTGCGCCAAGTTCCTGAAGCCGCCCGAGCCGCTCAAGAACCCCTTCATGAAGGGCCTGGAGCGCGGCTTCCACGGCCTCGAGAAGAGCTATGCGCGCGGCCTGGAAGTGGTCATGCGGCACAAGCTGCTGACCGTGGCCGTGTTCGCCCTCACCGCTGTTCTGGCCGTCTACCTCTACGCCACCGCAAAGACCGGCTTCTTCCCGCAGCAGGACACCGGCTTCCTGGCGGGCTCGCTCAACGCCACCCAGGATGCGGCCTATGGCGTGACCAAGGCCAAGGCCATCGAGGCGGGCAAGATCATCGCCGCCGACCCCGACATGGAAGAAGCCCATGTCACCATGAACGGCAACAACACCACCCAGGCCAATCTGAACTTCGGCCTCCGCTCCAAGGAGAGCGGGCGCAAGGCCAGCTCCGAGGACGTCATCGCCCGCCTGCGGCCCCAGCTGGCCCGCATCATCGGCGCCCAGGTGTTCCTGCAGTCCCAGCCGGACATCGTCATCGGCAAGGGCGGACGGGCCCTCTATCAGTACACCCTGTCGGACGGCGATCTGGACGAGCTGAACACCTGGGCCCCGCGCCTGCTGGACGCCCTGGAGAAGATTCCCCAGATCAAGGACGTCTCATCCGACCAGCAGTCCAGCGCCTCGTCCGCCACCCTGACCATCGACCGCGACGCGGCGGGCCGCTTCGGCCTGTCTCCCGTCGACATCGACGCCGCCATCTACAACCAGGTGGGCCAGCGGCAGGTGGCGCAGTACTTCACCCAACTCAACAGCTACCGGGTGATCATGGAAGGTCCTCCGGGGCTGCAGGGCTCGCCGGACCTGTTCAACAACATCTTCATCAACTCGCCGCGCACCGGCAAACCCGTGCCCCTGTCGATGCTGATCAAGGTGGACACCTCCAAGACGCGTCAGGTGACCATCAGCCACCAGGGCCAGTTGCCCGCCGCGACCCTGTCGTTCAACCTCGCCCCCGGCATCGCGCTCGGGGAGGCGACCAAGCTGATCGAGGAGGCCAAGGCGGAGCTCGGCGCACCGGAAACCCTCGTCGGCTCTTTCCAGGGAACGGCCCAGGCCTTCCAGGAAAGCCTGTCGACCATGCCAATCCTGATCCTGGCGGCGTTGATGTCGGTCTACATCATCCTAGGCGTGCTCTATGAGAGCTACATCCACCCCCTGACGATCCTGTCCACCCTGCCCTCGGCGGGCGTCGGCGCTCTCCTGGCGCTGCGTTTGTCGGGTCAGGACCTGAACGTGATCGGCATCATCGCCATCATCCTGCTGATCGGGATCGTGAAGAAGAACGGCATCATGATTGTCGACGTCGCTCTGAAGCTGGAGCGCGAGGAAGGGATGGGGCCGGAGGAGGCCGTCGTCCAAGCCTCGCACCAGCGGCTGCGGCCGATCCTGATGACCACCGCCTGCGCCTTCCTGGGCGGGGTGCCGATGATCCTGGGCCAGGGCACGGGATCGGAATTCCGCCACCCGCTCGGCTGGGCGATCGTCGGCGGTCTGATCGTGTCCCAGGCCCTGACCCTGTTCTCGACCCCGGTGATCTACGTCTACCTCGACCGGATGCGCCGCCACTTCGGCGCCGAGGCCAAGCCCGTCCGGGCCCCGGCGGGACAGCGCGTGGACTCGCCCGCCGCGGCGCGGGAAGTCACCATCGGCGACGGCTAGTTCGGCAGACTCGTCCGGCCCCTACTTGGCGGCGGCCTCGACCTTGGCGTGGGCTTCCGAGCCGCCCACCGAATAGATAACCTGGCTGTTGCGGGTTTTCTGGAACTCGTCGAGCGTCTGGCCGCGCATGGCCGCATAGACGTGCAGGTTCGACACCCCTGACACCGCCGCCAGCTTCTCCAGCATGAAGAAGATGACGCCGTACTGCATCATCGCCCGCCAATCGAGGCGGCGGATCATGTCGCGCTCGTTCTCAGGCAGGCCGGCCTTGTCGAAGGCGGCTTCCGGATCGGCCTTGAAGGCGGCGCGATGCTCGGGCCTGACCAGATCGTGCAGGAAGCGGTTCAGCCGGTAGTAGGCGACGCTGCGGTCCAGATCGAAGGGATAGGTGCCCTCCAGCTTCTCGATGCCGCGCAGCTGCTCGTCCGCCTTGGCCCGCGCCGTCCTGGCCATCTCGGCCGACATGGGCTCGGCCTGGTTCTCGTAGATGGCGGTGCAGATCGCCGTCATCGAGGGCAGGTAGTAGGTCTTGTGAACGCAGTTGACCCCCGCGGACAGGGCGCCGCGGGCCAGCAGCCACATCACCACCTCGGAGCTTTCCATGCCGCCGAGGCGGGCGTGGTCGGCGTGGGTCAGGCGGGTCAGGGACACAGGATCGTTTTCCAGCAGCTCCAGGAATTCCTCGTCCCAGGCCGGGTTGTTGAAGCCGCAGCGCTCGCCCTGGACCTGGTGCGACAGGCCGCCGGTGGCGACCACCGCGACGTTGATGTCCTCGGGATAGCTCTCGATGGCGTTGCGCAGCGCCTGGCCCAGATTGTAGCAGCGGTTGGCGCTGGGCACGGGGAATTGCAGCACGCCCACCTGCAGCGGGATGATCGGGATCGGCCAGTCCGGCTCGTGCGGCATCAGCATCGACAGGGGCGAGAAGCAGCCGTGGTCCAGATCCCGGTTCTGGAAGAAGGACATGTCGAATTCGTCGGCCATCAGCGCCTTGCCGATGTGCCGGGCCAGCTTGCCGTGGCCCTTGATCGGCGGCAGATCGCGCCGCCCGCCGCCCTCGTCGGCCACGCGGTACTCCTCGCCGATGCCCAGGCAGAAGGCCGAGTAGTGGTCGAAGAAGAAGGAGCTCAGATGGTCGTTGTAGACCACGAACAGGGCGTCCGGCTTCTTCTCGCGCAGCCACTGCTGGATCGGCTCATAGGCCTGGAAGATCGGGGCCCAGACCGGATCGTCCTGCTTCTTGCCGTCGTAGGCGAAGCCGATGGTCGGGGTGTGGGACGTGGCGATCATGCCGAGGATGCGGGCCACTTAAGCCTCCTATCGAAGAGAACCGGCGGACCCGAAAGCCCGCCGCCGTTATACGCCTAAACGCTGCGCCTTAGCGCACCGGAACGTGGTGCTTGGCCTCCAGATCAGCCTCGCAGGTCTTGATGTCGGGGCAGTAGTTGGGCGGCTCCTTGCCGGTCACTGGGTTCTTGTAGTTGAACCACATCGGCTTGATGTTCGGCCAGATCACCGCGTTTTCCGGATCCCGGGAGTGGTCGTCGATACCGTAGAAGCGGATCTTCATCTTGGTGATCCGGTCATAGTCCGGGTCCGAGGCGCCGGGGGGCGGGATCTTGTGGGTGTCGGCGACGGTATCGCCCCACTTGGACCAGCCCTCCTTGTAGGTCTTGGAAGACCAATAGGGCTCCTCGATGGAGACGACATCAGCCTTCCAGACGCCGTTCACGACCTTGAACTGGTCGTTGTACATGGCCCCGGACAAGACGCCCGGCATGTCGGGATCGACGCTGAAGCTGTGCAGGCGGGTGTGCTCGACCGACGACTTGCCGTCCTCGGAGACCACGATCACCGGCTGGAACATCATCCGCCCGCCCCAGCTGAAGCGGGGGTGCGGCAGGGGCTCGTCGCCCCAGCTGGTCTCGCACTTGGCGATGTGTTCGGCGCCGATGCAGAAGCCCAGGGCCTGTTTCCCGCGCCAGCCGTCCTTGGTGTAGAGGCGGCCCTCGTTGAGGAAATCGTTGTCCACCAGGAAGAAGCCGAAGGCGTGGGTCATGTTATCCGACGCGTCATAGCCGTAGGAGCGCGACAGGCGCCGCTTAGCGTCGGCGATGCCGGCGGTCATGTCCTTGGCCGCGGGCGCGGCGGACGCCGCGCCGCCCGAGGCAGGCAGCAGGGGCGAAGCCGCCGCCACCTTTGACCCGGCGGGCAGAACCACCGGCTTTCCGGTCACCGGATGGGTTTGGAAGAAGACCGGGATCACGCCGTCGCCCATCTTGTCGCCGGCGGGCGCGGGCTTGTCTGGGGCGAAACCGGCGGCGGGGGCCGGGGTCTCGATGCGGCTCTTGTTCCAGCCCTCGTAGTAGTCGGTCATCTGGGTCGGGAAGACGCGCATCTCGCGGATGCGCCACTTGCCGTCGGCGCCCTTGACGAAGCTGTTGACGAAGGTCGCCAGGCCGAGCCGCGCCATCTGGGTGTCGTTGTCGCCCAGTTCACGCCATTCCACGCCGCGCATCTGGGCGGTCTTGCCGTCGGCGGAGATCGAGACGGTCATGTCGAACTTGGGCCGCTCGTTGAGCTGGCCCTTCTTCAGGCCGGGCGGGCCCAGGCGCTCGAAGGAATGGCGGATGCTCTTGGCCCCGACATAGACCCCGACGTCCGCATCCTCCAGAACCGCGTCGGCGGTGAACAGGTCGCCCGCGTCGTCCCACATCTTGCGGTCGGCGTAGTAGCCGAAGGCGTTGTTCAGGTTGCGGATGTTGTCTTCGTCGTTGAGCGCGGTGATGCGCCTGTTGAGGTCGGCCAGGGCGGCGGCGGGCGCGCCCTTCAGGGCCGGGATTTCCATCTTGGCCGGCACGGCGGGCACGGGGATCGAGGCGTTGAAGGCGGTGAAGTGGAAGGGCACGAACGGCACTTCCCCGGCGGTCGTCCAGCCGTCCTTGTAGGTCCCGGCGGCGTAGGGATAGTAGTGGAGCGTGCCGATCTTCCAGACACCGTTCTCCTTCACATACCGGTTCTCCATCACCCCGATGCCCCAGCCGGGCAGGCTGTCAGGGCCGCCGAACTGGCCGTTCATGGTGACTTCGGAATAGCGGCCCTTGGCCGACTGGCCGTCGGCGGACAGGTGCACGACCGGGGTGTCGATCAGCTCGGCGCGCACGCCGCCGGGGGCCAAGCCCTCGCGCTTGCTCCAGCGGCCCGACAGGTACTTGTCGATGGCGGCGGGGCCGCTGACTGTCTCCTTGCCCCAGATCAGCTGACCCTTGGCCGAGAACAGGGCGCTCATCTGGCTCCACAGGCCGTACTGCGCGTACTGGGCGTAGGTCATCTGCAGCTTCTTGACCGCGCGCAGGTCCTCCATGCGCTGCACGTCCAGGGACAGCCGGGCGACCTTGGCGGCATCGTCCTGCGGGGCGGCCGGAGCGGCGGCCAGCGCCGGGGCCGCGAAGGCCAGGGCCGCCGCACAGGCGCCCATCGTCAACAGGCGTTTCGAGATCATGGGAGTTCCTCCGGTGATGGCCGTGTTCTGGTTATGGGATCTTGCCGGCTTCGAGCGCCGGTTCGCAGGTCTTCAGGTCGGGACAATAGAGGGGCGGCAGGCGACCGCTGACGGGGTTCTTGTAGGAGAACCATACGGGCTTGATGTCGGGCCAGCGGATCACGTCGTTCGGCGGGATCGAGCCGTGGTGGCGCAGCGCCAGGCCCGCGCGCGGGATGTCCGGCGGGAAGTTGCCGATCGGCGCGACCGCCTGCTTGATCGGGGGGATGGTCTTGGGCTCGCCGAACTTGCGCGACCAGCCCGCCGCATAGCTCCAGGACTCCAGGAAGGGTTGATCGGGGGCCGCCACATCGAACTTCCAGACCCCGTCCACCCGCTTGGCGGCGTTGTTGGGATAGAGGCCGTCATAGACCCCGACGCCGTAGGCGGTGGAGGTGTCCAGGTGCAGCAGATAGTTTCGCATCCGCGCCGACTGGCCATCCCCGGCCACGTCGATCACCGACTGGATCAGCCAGTGGGTGGTGGAGAAGACCCGCGGCAGGGCGGCCACGCCGTCGTAGTTGGTCTCGCAGGCCTCGGTGTGCTCGGGCCCGATACAGAAGGCCACCGCCGCCTTGGAGCGCCAGCCGTCCTTGGCCATCAGTTGGCCCAGGTCATGCCACTGCTGGTCGTCGATATCGTGGCCCAGCGCATGGCTGACGTTGTCGGCGCCGATATAGGCGGTCGTCAGGGACAGACGGCGGGCGGCTTCGGCGATGGCGGCGTTGATCGCGGTCGGAAGCGGGCGGGCGGCGGCGCCCTTGGCGGGAGGCAACAGGGCGCCTGACCCCACGGTTCCGGCTCCGACAGGCACAACCACCGCTTTGCCGGTGACGGGATTGGGTTCGTAGAAGACCGGGATTGCGCCCTCGGTCAGGGCGCCCTTGTCGGCGGCCGGCGTGGGCTTGCCGGGCGCGGCGGCGCCGGTGGCGGGGGGCGGGGCCAGGCGGTTCTTGTGCCAGCCTTGATAGTAGTCGGTGGCCATGATCGGGAAGCTGCGCATCTCGCGGATGCGCCACTTGCCGTCCGGTCCGCGCACGAAACGGTTCTCGAAGACGGCGAGGCCCCAGGAGGCGGTCGCCGCGTCGTAGTCGCCGAGCATGGCGAACTCGGTCCCCCGCACCCGCGCCGTGCGGCCATCAGGGGCCACCGTCACGCTCTCATTGAAGTAGAGGCGGTTGTTGAGCTGGCCGCGCTTCAGACCCTGCGGACCAAACCGTTCATAGGACTGGCGGATCGCTTTGGAGCCGGTCCAGACGCCTGTGTCCGCCTCTTCCAGCACCGCGCCCGAAGCGAACAGGTCCGAGGCGTCGTCCCACATCTTGCGGTCGATGTAGTAGCCGTAGGCGTTCTGCAGGTTGAGGACCTTGTCCTCGTCGTTCAGCCGCTGGATGCGCCGGGCGAGCCCGGCCAGGGCGGCGGCGGGCGCGCCTTTCAAGGCGGGGATGGCCATGTCGGCAGGGATCGGCGGAATCGGCGTTCCGGCCTGCTCGGCCGTGAAGTGGTGCGGGAGGGTGGCCAGGGTCGGGCCGACGCTCTTCCAGCCGGTCTCGTACGACCCTTCGCTGAGCGGGCTGTAGCGCAGATTGGCAATCTTCCAGACGCCGCCAACCTTGACGTAGTCGTTCTCCATCTGCCCTTCCGCCCAGCCGGCGGCGCCGCCGTACTGCCCGAGCAGCGAAAACTGGTACCAGCGGCCCTTGGCGGTCTTGCCGTCGACGGCGAGGTTGAGCACCGGGGCGTCCACCAGCTGGGTGTGCAGCTGACCGGCGATCAACCCCTCATGCCCGCCGCCCCACCTGGCCTTGTAGAAGGCGGCGATGGCCGCAGGGCCCTTGGATGTCTCAGCGCCGTAGGCCGCGACACCGTCTTCGGCGAATAGGGACGCCATCTGCGTCCACAGCGCAGCCTGGGAATACTGGGCGTAGGCGGTCTGGAGCTTGCGGACGGCGCGGATGTCTTCGGTGCGCTGGACCTCAAGCGACAGGCGGGCGATGCGGGCGGAGGAGGCGTCGGCGGCGCGGGCGGGGGCCAGGCCGAGAGCGGCGAAGCACAGACCGACCACAGCGGCGGCGCGCCAGCTCTTCCACAGCCTCCCGACCATCATTTCCCCCGACCTGACTGTTCTTTATCTCGCCGCTCTCCGTCGCCGGGGCCGCGTTGTAATCCGCTAGAAACAGAAACGCGCGAGGGCTGGCAATCCCTTTCGTGCGCTAATCGCGCGGTATACATCCGGCGATGATGGACACCGTTCTCCGATCGTGCATCAACGGGACAAAATGAAGTGTCCATGGAGGAGGACCGCGTGAAGAAAACCCTGTTTGCACTGGCGGCGTTGCTGATGGCCGGACCGGCCTTCGGGCAAGGCACGACCGCCGCGGATATCCCGTTCACCTCGACCCCCGGTTGGCCCCAGGAACTGCCCAACGGGCAGAACTTCGGCGAGACCCCCGGCGTGGCGACGGATTCCAAGGGCAATGTCTATGTCGCCTCGCGCTCGAGCCCCAATGTGGCGGGCCCGGCCTTCGGCGCGGCGGCCGGTCAGCTCTTCGAGTTCACCAAGGAAGGCAAGTTCATCCGGGAGATCGGCAAGGGCCTCTACGGCTGGTCCGAGATCCACAGCGTGCGCATCGACCGCTTCGACAACATCTGGGCCATCGACAAGGGCTCGGACATGGTCATCGAGTTCAACCAGGCCGGCCGGGTGGTCAAGGTATTCGGGCGCAAGAAGGAGGCGGAGGAAGATCCGCACGCCTGGCAGAACCTGAACCCGCCGTTGCCGCCGCTGGAGTCCAGCTTCCGCGCCCCGACCGACATCGCCTGGGACTCTAAGGACAACATCTACATCTCGGACGGCTACACCAACTCGCGCGTCGCCAAGTTCGACAAGGACGGCAACTTCGTGAAGATGTGGGGGACCCCCGGCGACAAGCCCGGTCAGTTCAACCTTCCCCACGCCATCGTCATCGACAAGAACGACAACGTCTACGTCGGCGACCGCACCAACCACCGGGTGCAGGTGTTCGACACCGACGGCAACTTCAAGCGCCTGTTCTCGGTTGACGTGCCGCCCGACCCCACCACCAAGGCGACGAACGGCTCCACGCCCACGGGCGCCCTGCTGAAGCAATGGATCGGCGCGCCCAACTCGCTGTGCATCCCGCCCGACAACCCCAACGTGCTGTTCCTGGGCGAGTCGACCTATCCGGGGCGCATCTTCAAACTGCGTCTGGACGGAACCATCATCGGCACCTTCGGCAAGTCGGGCCGCATCCTGGGCACCTTCTCCGGCGCGCACGGTCTGGCCTGCCCGTCAGAGCACCTGCTCTATGTGGCCGAGACCTCCAACTGGCGCATCCAGCAGGTCCACCTGAAGTAGGGCCAGCGTAGATTGAGACTTCAAAGGCCGGCGGGCGACCGCCGGCCTTTTCTATTTGCCCGGCGACAGCACCCTGAGCGGCTTGCCGTCCATGAAGCCGAGGATGTCCTCTACAGCCTCTCGATAGAAGACCGCGTAGTTCTCCTGGGTCACATAGCCGATGTGGGGGGTCAGGACGGTGCGCGGCGCCGAGCGCAGGGGGTGATCCTTGGGCAGGGGTTCCTGGTCGAACACGTCCAGCCCGGCGCCGGCGATGGTTCCGGCCTTCAGCGCCGCCACTAGCGCCGCCTCATCGATGATCGGGCCGCGCGAGGTGTTGATCAGGTAGGCGGAGGGCTTCATGCGGGCCAGCTGCAGCGCGCCGATCAGGCCCTGGGTGCGGGCCGACAGCACAAGCTGGATGGTGATGAAATCCGAACGGGCCATCAGGTCGTCCAGCGAGGTGGCCAGTTCGGCGCCTTCCTCGGCGCAGCGCTCCGCCGTCAGGTTCTGGCTCCAGGCCAGGATCGGCATGTCGAAGGCGCGGCCGTAGCGGGCCATCATCGACCCCAGCCGCCCCAGCCCGACGACGCCGAGCGTGCGTCCTGAAAGACTGGCGCCGACCCCGAGTTGCCAACCGCCCTCGCGCACCGAGCGGTCCTCGACCGTCACATCCCGCGCCAGCGCCATCAGCAGAGCCCAGGCGATTTCCGGCGCGCCGTTGGTCAGGCTCTGGGTGCCGCAGACGGTGACGCCCCGCGCATTGGCGGCGGCGATGTCGACCGAGGCGTTGCGCATCCCGGTGGTGATGATCAGGCGCAGATTGGGCAGGGCGTCGATCAGGGCCTTGGGGAAGGGCGTACGCTCGCGCATCAGCAGCACGGCGTCGAACGGCGCCAGGGTTTCGGCCAGGGTTTCCGGCGCCAGAACCTCGCGGAACACCCCGATCTCGGCGCGCGCCTGCACGGCGCTCCAATCGGCGCTCGACAGGGCCACGCCCTGAAAGTCGTCCAGGATCGCGATGCGCATGGCGTTTCCCCGTTTCGCTGTGGCCCCGATTTTCGCCGACAAGGGTGTATCGAATTTCGGATCGCCAACCTATGGTCCCGACCTTCTCGAAGCGGGATTTTTGAGGCGGCGATGCGTTTATTGGTTCTTCCGGGCGACGGCATCGGTCCGGAAATCACGGCCGCCACGGTGGCGGTGCTCGAGGCGGCTTCGCAGCGCTTCGGCCTGGGCCTGGAGCTCACGCACGACATCGTTGGCCACGCCAGCCTCAAGCAATACGGCGCCACCGTGCGGCCCGAACTGCTGACCATGGCCCGCGAGCGCGATGGGGTGGTGCTGGGGCCCGCCGCCACCTTCGACTTCAAGGACGAGGCCAAGGGCGAGATCAATCCGTCCATGTACCTGCGCAAGAACCTGGACCTGTTCGCCAACATCCGCCCGGCGCGCACCTATCCGGGCCTGCCGACACGCTTCCCACCCTTCGACCTGGTGGTCGTGCGCGAGAATACCGAAGGCTTCTACGCCGACCGCAACATGGCCCAGGGCAACGGCGAGATCCTGGTCACCGAGGACGTGTCTATCGCCATGCGCCGGATCACCCGGCAATGCTGTGCGCGGATTGCCCGCGCGGCCTTCGAGTTGGCGGAGCGGCGCGGCAAGCACGTGACCATCGTGCACAAGGCCAATGTGCTGAAGATCGGCGACGGCATGTTCATCGAGGAATGCCGCAAGGTCGCCGCCGAGCATCCGGGCGTGACGGTGGACGACATCATCGTCGACGCCATGATGGCCCATGTGGTGCGCGCGCCCGACCGCTTCGACGTGGTGGTGACCACCAACATGTTCGGCGACATCCTGTCGGACCTGACCGCCGAGATGTCCGGCAGCCTCGGCTTGGGCGGCTCGGTCAACGCCGGGACCGACTACGCCATGGCGCAAGCCGCGCACGGCTCGGCGCCGGACATCGCCGGGCGTGATATCGCCAACCCCTTCTCCCTGATCCTGTCGGGCGCCCTGCTGCTGGACTGGCACGGACGGCGCAGGCATCTGCCGGCCTTTGAGCAGGCGGCGCGGGCGATCGAGACGGCGGTGGAGCAGGCGTTCGGCGCGGGCGAAGTCACGGCGGACGTCGGCGGCAAGCTCGGCACCCGCAAGACCGGGGAAGCCTTGGCGGCGCGGCTGCTGGCGGGCTAGGGTCGGCCAAACGATAAGACGCGGGCCAAGCCCGTTAGGGACGAGACATGGAAACGGCTCTGAACAGCGCTGTTCGCAAGGTCGGCTGGCGCTTCATGCCCCTGCTGCTGACCGGCTTCGTGCTGAGCTACATGGACCGCAACAGCATCGGCTTCGCCGGGCTGACCATGAACAAGGACCTCGGCATGACCGCCTCCCAGTTCGGGCTGGCGGCGGGCATCTTCTTCATCAGCTACTCCCTGTGCGAAGTCCCCAGCAACGTCATCCAGTACCGGATCGGCGCGCGGCTGTGGCTGTCGCGGATCATGATCACCTGGGGCATCGCCTCGGCGGCCACCGCCTTCGTCGTCGGGCCCAAGAGCTTCTACGCCGCCCGCTTCATCCTCGGCATCGCCGAGGCGGGCTTCTTCCCCGGCGTGGCCTACTTCCTGGCCGCCTGGTTTCCCGAACGCCAGCGCACGCGGATGTACGGCTGGCTGCTGCTGGGCATCCCTTTGTCGTCGGTGATCGCCGGACCGATCTGCAGTCTGCTGCTGCAGCTTGACGGGCTGTTCGGCATCGCGGGCTGGAAGTGGATGTTCGTGTTCGTCAGCCTGCCCTGCTCGGTGCTCGGCCTCGTCGGGCTGAAGGTGCTGCGCGACAACCCCTCACAGGCTGACTTCCTGACCGACGAGGAGCGCGAGGCGCTGCAGGCGGAAATCCTGGCCGAGCAGAAGACGCGCGACAAAAAGAGTCTTCTGGGCGCCCTGAGGGACCCGCGTGTGCTGATCCTGGCGGCGACCCATTTCGGCTTCACCCTGGGCTCCTACGCCATCACCATCTGGCTGCCGCAGATCATCAAGGAATTCCACCTGACCAATCTGGCGGTCGGGTTCACCTCGTCGGTCCCCTACATCGTCTCGTCCCTGGCTATGCTGGTCTGGTGCTGGTGGGTGGACCGCAAGGGCAAGACCATCCTCAACATCGTGGTCGGCTGCGCCCTGGCGGCGGGGGGCCTGTGGTGGGCGGTCGTCTCGACCCATTCGCTGGTGATGTCCCTGACAGCGATCACGGTGGGCCTGGTCGGGGTGGTCTCGGCGCGGGCGCTTCTGTGGTCGTTGCCCTCGAAGTTCCTGACGGGGCTGGCGGCCTCGGGCGGCATCGCCTTCATCAACACCGTCGGCACCACCGGCGGCTTCGTCGGGCCCTACATGATGGGGGTGGTCAAGGACGCCACCGGATCGTTCCAGACGGGGATCGCGGTCCTGGCCTGCATCCTCATGTTCAGCGGTGTCTGCGCCCTGAGCCTCAAGCTCTTCATCAAGGACGATTGAGGCGATGATGACCCGGCGTGAACTCGGCCTGGCCGCCGGCGCCGCCACATTGGCGCTGGGCGATCACGCTTCGGCTCAAGACAAGACAAAAGGACGCCGCATGGCCACGCCGCCGCTGACCTGCGACTGCCACATCCACATCGTCGGCCCGCCCGCCAAATACCCCTTCATCGCCGACCGCCAATACACCCCGCCCGAGGCCTCGCTGGCCGACCTCGCCGCCCTGCGCGCCCGCACGGGGGTCCAGCGCAATGTGCTGGTGCAGCCCAGTTTCTACGGGACCGACAACCGCTGCATGCTGGATTCCCTGGCGCAGCTGGGCGCGAGCGCGCGCGGGATCTGCGTCGTGGAGCCCGACATCGCCGACGGCGCCCTGCGGGACATGGACAAGCGCGGCGTGCGTGGGGTGCGGCTCAATCTCGCCACCACCGGCTTCAGCAACCTCGGCACCGTGCAGCAGGAGATCGCGGCGCTCGGCGCGCGGCTGAAGCCGCTGAACTGGCACATCCAGATCTACACCTCGCTGGACAATGTCGTGGCCCTGGCTCCGGTGATCGCCAAGTCGCCCGTTCCGGTGGTGCTCGACCATTTCGCCATGGCCATGGGCGACAAGGGGACCGGGCAGAGCGGCTTCGATGCCTTGCTCAAACTGGTCAAGGACGGCCCGGCCCATGTGAAGCTGTCGGCGCCCTATCGCATCTCCGATCATCCGCCGGTCTATGCCGACGCGGCTCCCCTCGCTCGCGCCCTGATCGCCGCCAATCCGGCGCAGATGGTCTGGGGCAGCGACTGGCCGCACACGGTGAGGACCCAGGGCAAGGGGCCGCTGGATATCCACCCCTTCCTGGTGATGGACGAGCCGGGCACGCTGGACCTGATGGCCGACTGGGCGCCGGACGCCAGGGTCCGCCACGCCATCCTGGTGGACAATCCGGCGCGGCTCTACCGGTTCTAGCTCATCAGACGGCGCAGTTTGCGCACCGCGCTGTCGGGCGTGGTGAGCACCGGCTTGCCGCTGGCCGCAGCCGCCCTTCCGGCAAGATGGCTCATGCTGAACTGGGCCAGGGCCACGACATCGCAGTCGGGCAGGGCCGAAGCGGCCTCCAGCACCAGCCGGTCATGGGTCGCGCCGTCGCCCGCGTCGAGCGCGGCCAACGCGCCCTGGATCAGGGTCGGCGTGACGGTCAGGGACGGCGGAAACTCCGGCAGCATGGACTCCACCGTCGGCGCGAAAGTGGCCAGCAGCGCCACCCGGTTTCCGTAGGCGGAGCATTCCTCGATCATCGCCTCGTTGGGCTTCAGCACCGGCATTCCCGGGAAGGCGGCGGCGCAGGCCTCGATGCAGGGGCCGAAGGCCGAGCAGCTGAACAGGATGGCTTCCGCGCCTGTGTCGACGGCATAGGCCGCCAGCCGCAGGAAGCGGTCGGTCATGGCCGGGGTCAGGGCGCCGTCGCAGGCCAGGTCCGAGGACAGGCTGTCGTCCAGGATGTTGACCAGGTTGGGCTCAGGCCACAGCCGGGCGAAGGCTTCCATGATCGGCGGGGGCGAGTGCCGCAGGGCGTGGATCAGGGCGATTCTCATGCGGTCTCCCCGCCCCGATCCGGCGAGGCGCGGACACTTCCTACATCGCCGCCTAGACCGGTGTCTCGCCCGAAACCGGGATGTCCGACGCGCCGTTGAAGTAGAGGTTGAGCAAGACGGCGCAGAGCGTGGCCAGGACGATGCCCGATCCCACCAGCGGCTGAACCGGACCCGGCAGGGCCTTCAGCAGCGTCGGGGCCATCACCGGGACCATGCCGACACTGAGGGAGATGGCGATGACGAACAGGTTGTTGGGTTTGCCGGCCAGGTCGCTGTCCAGAATGATGCGGATGCCGGCGGCGGCGACCATGCCGAACATCACCATGCCGGCTCCGCCGAGCACATAGGTCGGAAGGGCGGCCACGGCGGCGGACAGCTTGGGGCTGAGGGCCAGCAGCAGCATGATCAGCGCGGCCGCGTTCACGCCGGTGACGACGGTGACCGTCAGCGTCACCACCCCGGCGACCACCGCGTCGGCCAGCGGCGCCGTCACGGCCCAGACCGTGGTGAGCACGACCTCGGCCGCGCCGGTTGTCGGGGGCGGATCGTCGCCGATCATTCCGGTGTCGACTGTGATGTTCGCGCCCGTCGGAGCCAGCACCTCGGGCGTGATCAATCTGCAGCCCGGCGGGGCGGCGGTCGTCTCGCCGCCGGTGTTCGCGCCTGCCGCTCCCGCCGCGGCGCCGGCTGCGCCTGTGACGCCCGCAACGGCTCTGGCGGCTGACCCCACGGCCGCCCTTGCGACGCCCGCCCAGACGCCCACGACCTCAACGCCCACGCCTGGCGGGGGTGCGCCTGTTAATGCGGGAGCGGGCGGCGACGCGGACGAACGGCGGCAGGGCGAGGCGGCTGGCGGGGGCTAGGGCCTTATTTGGCCTGGGTGATGCCGTTGACCGGCTTGTTGCGGTTGTTCTCTTCGCAGATGAACTCCTGGTTCCGCAGTTCCGGGCGCCAGTTGAACCAGATCGGCATCATCTGATAGGGCCGTTTCAGCGTCACCGGATCCTCGATGGTGTTGTCCATCTGCAGCTTGCGGCCGCCGTCGATCTTGCGGATGCGCTCGATCACATGCTGCTGAGTCGAGTGGCGGCTGCCCTCATCGTCGATCAGGGTGCGGTTGTTGAGCTTGGTGGTGTCGACCACCAGGGTGTCGCCTTCCCAGTGGCCGATGGACTCGCCCAGGAAGCTGGGGCCCATGCGTGGGTCGTGCTTGTCCGTCATGTAGATGCGGCGGATGTTGTGCATGGTTTCCAGCAGCAGGATGTACTGCTCGGGCTCGCCGTGGGCGCCCGCCGGCGCATGCACGATCTCGATCGGATAGGGCGAATCCATCGCCCGCGGCGTGCCGTGCGGGAAGCACTGGGTCGAGGCGTCCGCGATCGGGATGCCCTTGTTCTTGGTGCGGATGTGCTCTTCCAGCAGCTTGACGTACTTGGGCTTCAGCGGCGGCGGCACGCCGAGCGCCGGGCCGAACAGCTTGTGCGTTCCCTCGATCCACCAGTGGCCTTCCAGATCGTGGGGATCGGGATTGGGCGGGGCCGAGCCGGCGGGGGCGGGGCCCGAGATCACCCCGTTGCCGGTCAGGGACAGGGTCGGATCGTCGCCGTTGTAGAGGTTGCGCGGCTTGTTCGCCCCGAACTGGGCCAGGGCGCCGGTCGCCATCGCCGCCGCGCAGACCACGCCGAGGCCGCAAGCCAGGGCCCGGCGCCGGAAGGTCCTGGCGGAGGTTGCGGGACTAAGCATCGCTCGGGATCGGCTTCTTCAGCGGCATGGTGAAGGCGCAGGCCGCGCCGACGCCCATGATCACCATCGACACCAGGAAGGGCAGATACCAGTTACCGGTCAGGTCGATCAGATAGCCCCCGACCACCGGCGAGATGATCGCCGCCGAGGCTGAGCCGATGTTCATCAGCCCCGCCGCCGTGCCGGTGTGATCCGGCGCGATATCCATCGGCACAGACCACATCGGCCCCACCACCAGCTCGGCGAAGAAGAAGCCGGCGGACAGGCAGATGGCGACTGCGGTCAGGTCGCGGACGTAGAACAGCGGCAGCAGCGACAGCAGCGCTCCGATAAAGCCGCCCACCACCACGATCAGGCGCGAGGCGCGCAGGTTGCCGGTGCGCTTCAGCAGCATGTCGGAGATCACACCGCCCAGGGTGTCGCCCACCACCCCGGCGAAGAAGACGCCCGAGGCGAAGATGGCCGACTTCTGGATGTCCATCTTATAGTTAGTTTTGAAGAACAGCGGCACCCAGGTGAGGTAGAGCCACAGGGCCCAGCCGTAGCAGAAGTAGGTCAGGGTCACCGGCCACATCCGGCCCACCAGCATCTTCCACGGGATCGGCGCGGTGCGCTTCTTCTCGGGCAGGGGCAGGGTCTTCAGCTCATCGGCGGTGACGCCCTTGTGGTCGCGCGGGTCGTCGCGGAAGTAGAGGCCCCACAGCACGATCCAGATCATGCTGATCACCCCGATCACCACGAAGGAGCCGCGCCAGGTGAAGGCCACGGTCAGGGCGGCCACCACCGGCGGGGTAATGGCGTTGCCCAGGCGCGAAAAGGAGTGAGTCACGCCCTGGGCGAAGCCGCGCTTTTCCACCGGAACCCAGCGCTGCATGGCCTGGGTCGCCGCCGGGAAGGTGGCGCCTTCGCCGAGGCCCAGCAGCAGCCGGGCGGCGAACAGGGAGATCAGGCCCATCGACAGGCCCGTCAGGATGGTGGCGCTCGCCCAGACCAGGCCGCAGACCACCAGGGTGCGCCGCGCGCCCCACTTGTCGGAGATCAGCCCGCCGACCACCTGGCATACCAGATAGGGATAGGCGAAGGCCGAGAAGGCCAGGCCCATCTGGAAGTTGGTCAGATGGAACTGATCCTTGATCGGCCCCGCCGCCGACGAGATGTTCGTCCGGTCGACATAGGTGATGAAGTACATCAGGCACAGCAGCACCAGGACGACGTTGCTGGCCTTGAACAGTCTACGCATGTCGCCCCGCCCGGTTCAGCTTGACGGCTTGGCCGTCTGGGCCAGGTAGGTCATCGCCGCCTGCACGCCGCCGGTCTTGTGCGGCACGCCGGCGAGGCCAAGGCTCATCTCCACGCCCGACAGCGCGCCCAGCAGGGTCAGGTCGTTGATGTCGCCGAGATGGCCGATGCGGAACAGCTTGTCCGCCACCTTGGACAGGCCCGAGCCCAGCGAGATGTCGAAATGCTTGAGCGCCACCGAGCGGAAGGCGTCGGCGCCCCCGTTCGGCATCATCACGGCGGTCAGCACCGGGGAGTGGTTCTCCTCCTGGCGGCACTGGATTTCCAGGCCCCAGGCGCGCACCGCGCGGCGGGTCGCTTCGCCGTGGCGGATGTGGCGGGCGAACACCCGGTCCAGACCCTCCTCGTGCAGCATGTCGACCGCCTCGACCAGGGCGTAGAGGGTGTTGGTGGCGGGGGTGGTGGGGAAGTAGCCGCGGGCATTAGCCGCCAGCATCTCGTCCCAGCCCCAGAACACCTTGGGCAGCTTGGAAACCTTGGAAGCGGCCAGGGCCTTGGCGCTGATGGCGTTGAAGGCGATGCCGGGCGGCATCATCAGGCCCTTCTGCGAGCCGCTGACCGTGACGTCGGCGCCCCATTCGTCATGGCGGTATTCCGCCGAGCCCAGGGAGGACACCGCGTCGACCATCAACAGGGCCGGGTGGCCCGCCGCGTCGATCGCCTTGCGCACCTTCTGGATCGGCGACATGGCCCCGGTGGAGGTCTCGTTGTGCACAACGCAGACGGCCTTGATCTCGTGGCCCTTGTCCTCGCGCAACCGCTGCTCGATCAGGTCCGGATCGGCGCCCGAGCGCCAGTCCGAGGCGATGAACTCCGCTTGGACGCCCAGCTTCTCGGCCATGGCCTTCCACAGGCTGGCGAAGTGGCCGGTCTCGTACATCAGCACGCGGTCGCCCGGCGACAGGGTGTTGGCCAAAGAGGCTTCCCAGGCGCCCGAGCCGGACGACGGATAGATGATCACCGAGCCTTCGGTCTGGAAGATGGTCTTGATGCCGTTCAGCGCCCGGTAGCCCAGGGCCTGAAACTCTGGGCCCCGGTGGTCGATGATGGGCTTGGACATGGCGTGCAGGATGCGGTCCGGGATCGGGCTCGGGCCGGGGATCTGCAGGAAATGGCGGCCGGGAACGCGGGGCGCGGTATTGCTGAGGCTCATCACTCTATCCAATAGGGGAAACGGCGCGGAGCTTCATAGCCCAGCGCCGCCATAACTAGTCGACCTTCTTGATCCAGGCGAACAGAGGCGTCTGCACCTCGGTGTCGTCGCTGTTGATCGAGGAGACCTCGGAGATGTGGCTTTCCATCTTGTTGATCTGGTAACGCGGGCAGCGGCCCTGCTTGCACATCACATCGCGCAGCATCTGGCCGGATTCCACCGCCCGTTCCGGATCTAGTTCCGCAGTGGTCACATAGAGCGGGATCTTCAGCGCCTTGAAGCCCGGCAGCTGGGAGCGTTGCAGCTGCACGGCGGCATCCACCGGCGGCGGAGCAGCGGCGGCAGGCGCTGTGGCGGCGCGGGCGATGGCGGCGGCGCCGCCGTCCCCAGGACCCTGACGGGCGCTGTTGACCGCGTGGCCCTCCAGCGGCAGCAGATTATAGCCGCCCGACATCAGAACGGCGGCCTTCACGCCGAGACCTTCGGAGCCCCAGACATCCTTGTGGGTCAGGTAGTTGGACAGGGCGCCGGCGCCCGCCGACTGGCCCCAGATGACGATCCGCTTGGGGTCGCCGCCATAGTCTTGGATGTGGTCGTGGACCCATTTCACCACGTCGGAAACGTCATGCGCCCCGGCGTCCCAGTCGCGCGAAGCACGGCGTTCCATATTCACCGCGACCATGCCGTTGTGCAGGGCGACCAGCATGATGTTGTCGTAGAAGGGCCGCCCGTTGACGTAGTCGACCTGCTTGTTGCCGCCGCCGCCGGGCACATAGATCAGCACCGGCTTCAGCTTGGACGATTTGGCGGTGGGGGTGGCCACGTCGAGCTTGGCGCGGGGGTCGGTCCCGTAGGCGATGTCGCGGCTGAAATAGGCCCCGGCGTAGGACTGGTTGGCCAGGATCGGGCCATAGATGAAGGTGGTGCCGGGGGCGTCGACCACGCGGCCGATCTTGACTAGCTTATCGTAGACGTCGGCGGGCGGAACCGCCTGGGCCGCCGAACAGACAAGGCCGGCCGCCAGGGCCAGGCCGCACGCAGCCAATAGCTTCTGAATCTTCATCGGGGTCTCCTCCGGCTGTCCCACTCTGAGGGTGGATTGTCGTGAACGAGCACTGCCGTCCGCTATAGGGGCAAAGCGGCCCTGCGACTACCGCCGTTTACCGCCCGCTCTGGCGCGGCAAGCCTTTGTGGGAAAGGCGATGCTGGCGCGTATATGATAACGGGGCGCGCCAAGGCAGGAACAAGACAGTGATCGGATCGGGCGTAACGGGACGGCTCCTTGCGGCGGTCCTGGGATTATCGGGGGCCCTGAGCCTGGGCCTGGCGCCCGCCCAAGCGGCCAAGGCAAAGCATGCCAAGGTCCCAGCCAAACCCGCCTCCACGCACCCCGTCATCAAGGACTGCGCAGACTGTCCCGAGATGATCATGATCCCCGCCGGATCGTTCACCATGGGATCGCCGGCCACCGAGAAGTTTCGCGGCAACGAGACCGCGCACAAGGTCACCATCGCAGCCTTCGCGGCCAGTGAGTTCGAGATCACCTTCGCCCAGTGGGACGCCTGCGTGAGAGGCGGCGGCTGCGACGGCTATCGCCCTGGTGACCAGGGCTGGGGCCGGGGCCGGCGCCCGGTGATCTTCGTCAACTGGGTCGACGCCACCGCCTATGCCCAGTGGCTGAGCAAGAAGACCGGCAAGCACTACCGGCTGCTGTCGGAATCCGAATGGGAATACGCCGCTCGGGGGGGCACCCAGACCGCCTTCTCCTTCGGCCCCATCCTGTCGGCCAAGGACGCCAATTTCGACTCCAGCTCCAAGAGCGAGCTGAACCCCAAGGCCAAGGCGCTGAAACGCACCCTACCGGTCGGCAGCTTCGCCGCCAACGCCTTCGGGCTGCACGACATGCACGGCAATGTCTGGGAGTGGGTCGACGACTGCTGGAACGACGACTACGGCCCCAACACACCCTCGGACGGCAAGCCCGCGACGGGCGGCGACTGCGCCGGACGGATCGTCCGGGGCGGCTCCTGGGAGGACTATGCCGGCGATGTCCGGGCCGCGACCCGGACCGGCAACGAGACCGAGGAACGCTCCTGGACCGACGGCATCCGGGTAGCGCGCGACCCCTAGGTCAGGCGCGCGCGAGCAGCCGTGTCAGGCCACGGATGTCGGTCAACTTCTCCAGCCCTTCGACGGCGGCGATGATTGCCTGGGCGTTGGCGGCGGGCAGCCCCGCGTAGGCGGCGCAATCCAGGAACTTGTCCTTCTCGTCGTTGAACGACATCGGGATCTGCGGGCTGCCGCGAGCGTAGTCGACCACGGCGCCGTTGATGACCCGCCCATCCTCCATATGGACCTCGATCAGGCTGCGCATCTTGTCGGTGCCGGCGGCGTCGGCGGCGGGGTTGTTGTAAAAGTCGACCCGCTTCAGTAGCGCCTGGACGCCCGGCCGGTTGACCGCCTCGTCGGTGAATTCGCCCAGCCCCGCCTTACCCTCGGTCACCAGCACGGCCATGCAGTATTCCATGCTGAACTTGCCCTCGAGGCCGGTCTTGGGGTGATGCTGGATCAGGGTGTTGAGCATCGGCTTGCTGGCCCCGACGCGGATCGAGGCTATGTCGTCCGCCTTCAGCCTGTTGGCCTTCACCAGCCGTCCCATCTCGTCCATCGCCGGGTGGGTCAGGGAGCCTGAGGGATAGGGTTTGATCGAGACGCCCGGGTTCAGGAGGGACCAGGGTTTGCCCAGCTTGCCGGCGATCGCGCCCCGGTCAAAGCCGCCCCCGGCTGCGGCCCAAATGCCTCGCTGGGCTTCCAGAATGTTCTCCGCGGCAGTCCAGCCGATGGCGGCCAGGTCCGCGGCCATTACGCCGCCTTCCGCCGCGTGACCCGCCTGGAAGGGCTTGGTCATGGTGCCGAAGTTCTCGCGCACGCCCGACGCCTCGCCCCCGGCGATGCCGAGCGCATTGCGAATCTGCTTGGCGTCCAGGCCTCGGATCTTGGCCGCACCGACGGTGGCGCCGAACACCCCGAACAGGCCGGTGGAATGGAAGCCGCCGTCGTAGGCGCGAGGGTTCGAGGCCTCCGCCACCTTGGTCTCGATCTCGACCGCCAGGTGATAGGCCACAAGGAAGTCGCGCCCGGACTTGCCCCCTGCCTCGGCCATGGCCAGGCTCGCCGGCAGGGCAGTGACGCTGGGGTGGGTGAGCAGGCCGTAGACCCGGTCCTTGGCCACGGCCAGCTGAGTGTCGTCATAGTCGTCGGCATGGATGGCCACGCCGTTGGCGAAGGCGGCGAAGCGGGGCGGGGCGCGCAAGTTCGTCCCCAGCACCGTGGCGGCCCCGGCCCCCGCTCCCATTTCGCCGAGATAGCGGCGCACGATCGGGCCGGTCTCGGCCTTCTCGCCGGCCAGGGCCAGGCCGAAGCAGTCCAGGATGTGCTTGCGGCTGAGTTCGATCAGTTCCGGCGGCAGGGTCTCGAACCGCGTCCCGACCACGAAGTCGGCGACCTCGGCGGTGATCCCTTCTTGAGTCTGTGCGGCCGCCCGGCGCGAGGCGATACCCGCCGCGCCCAGGGCGCCAAGGCCCGTCAGGAACTGCTTGCGATCCAGCATACTCTACTCCCCGATCCGCCTTTGGCCGGCGGCTTTGGCGCGACCATAGCCGCTTCGTCTTGGGCGCGGGAGCCCGGATCGCTATAGCTGCTGGACGACCAAGGAGGGCCCATGGCCAAGCCGCCGCTGATCGCGATCATCGCTCCGGGCGAGATGGGTGCGGGCGTCGCCCGCCGCCTGACCGAACGCGGCGCGCGGGTCATCACCACCCTGGCTGGGCGTAGCGCCGCGAGCGCGCAGCGCGCCGCCAATGCGGGCATGACCGACGCCGCCGAGGGCGATCTGGCCGCCGCCGATATGATCCTGTCCATCGTCCCGCCGGGACAGGCGCTGGCCTTGGCGCAGCAGCTGGCGGCGGTGCTGGCGGCGGCGACGACCAAGCCCCTCTACGTCGACTGCAACGCCGTGGCGCCCGCGACCGTCCTGGCCATCGCCGCCGTCATCGAGGCCGCGGGGGCCCGCTTCGCCGACGCCGGCATTATCGGTAATCCGCCCCACTCGAGCGGTTACACGCCCGTCATCTACGCCAGCGGCGCCCACGCGGCGGCCTTCGCCGCGCTCAATGATCATGGCCTCGACATCCGGGCGATGGACGGCCCGGTCGGCCAAGCCTCCGCCCTGAAGATGTGCTACGCGGGCCTGACCAAGGGGCTGCACGCGGTCGGCGTCTCGGTGATGCTGGGCGCGATTGAAGCCGGAATTGCAGAACCTTTCTTCGCGGAGATGGCCGCCAGCCAGCCGCAGCTGCTGGCCTATTTCACCGGCCGCACGCCGGGCATCTTCCCCAAGGCCTACCGCTGGGTGGCCGAAATGGAGGAGATCGGCGCCTTCCTCGGCGGCGGCGGGCAGCAGATCTATGACGGCGCCGCGCGTCAGTTCGACCGGCTCGCTTCCGATCATGCCGGCGCCCAGATCGACGAAGCGGCCATCCGGGCCTTCCTGGGCCGCGCGGCCCAGCCTGATTGAGCCGGAACGGAACGCACTGGCCGCACATCTGTTTGAGTCTTTGGCCGAGCATCGACCAGAAGCATTCAGGAGAACACCATGGCCATCACGCGCCGCCGCCCGACCTCCAAGATGATGGGGCTGATCGCCGCCGTCTTCGTGGTCCTCGTCCTGGGATATTTCGCCGTGCCGCACCTGCTGGGGCCGGTGAGCACCGCCACCGTCCACAACCCGTCGGCCGCCGCGGTCGAGACCCAGGCCAATCCGCCGGCCAAACAGCAGCCCTAGACTCCTCGGAGCGGGCGGCGGAGTTTGTTATCCGCGCTACCGCCTGACGGCTGCTTGAGCGCCTACCCGCTTGCCCTCCGGTCCTTCAAACCGTTGAGGCCGCACGCGTTGCCTTGATTTCCCTTCTGTACGAAGATCGCCCCGCAGACCGCGAACGGCGGCTGTATGGGAGGGACCTCTAGATGAAAACGACCGCCTTCGCCGGCGCTCTTGCCGTGCTCGCTTTGATGACGAGCGGCGCGGCCTCTGCTCAATCCAGCGCCCCGTATGGCGCTCCAATCTCGCTGGAAAGCGCCAAGGCCGTGGGCGCCGCCGTCCATGCCGAAGCCGTCAAGCGCAAGGTCCCCGGCACCTTCGCGGTGGTCGATATCCTGGGTGAAATGGTGGTCGTGGACCGGGGCATGGACGCCTCCAACGGCGCCGTGGACATCGCCCTGGCCAAGGCCCGCTCGGCGATCAAGTACAAGAAGGCCAACCTGGCGTTGGAAGGCTTTCCCGCGGGTCTCGACGGCATGGGCGCCGGCGGCGCTCTGCTGATGTCCGGCGGCAAGATCGTCGGCGCCATCGGCGTCTCGGGCGGCGCCGAAGGCGCTCTGGCCCAGGCCGGCGCCGCGGCGTCGAAATAATCGCATCAACCGATTCAAGGACCGCACACATGCTGAAGACCTTCGGACCGGCCGCGATCGCCGCCGTCCTCCTGATCGCCTCTCCCGCCCTGGCTCAGGCTCCGGCCCCCGCCGCCGGCGCGCCTGCCGCGGCCCCGGCCGCCCGGGCGCCGCCCTTCCCGGCGCCGATCCCGTACGGGCCGACCATCACCTACGAACAGGCGCACAAGGTGCTCGACGCCGCCCTGGCCGAAGCGGCCAAGCGCAAGGTGGCGGCCACCATCGCCATCCTCGATAACGCGGGCGGCATCGTCTACTACGAGAAGCCCAGCTCGGTGGCCTACAACGCCAAGGCCCTGGCCTATCAGAAGGGCTTCTCCTCGGCCCGCACCACCCGCCCCTCCAAGTTCGAGGCGGACCGCTATCCCTTCAACGCGGGCATCCTGGCCATCGACGACGTCTTCCCCTTCGCGGGCGGCCAGGCGATCGTTGCTGACGGCAAGGCCATCGGCGCCATCGGCGTGACCGGTGGTGACGACCCCGTCGCCCTGGCCGGGGTCGCGGCGCTGAAGTAGAGCGCACGCCTCTTCCAAATTGCAGAACGGCGGGAGGCGCGATCCTCCCGCCGTTTTCTTTGCGGCCTCAAAAGCAAACGCCCGGCGGAGTCTCCTCCGCCGGGCGCGCTGTGGTTCGGCCTGTCTAAGCGACGGGTCTTATTTCTTTTCGGTCTTTTCAGCCTTGGCGGCAGGCGCGGCGGCGGCGGTCTTCTTGGCGCCGACGGTCGAGCTCTGCGTGAAGTGGGTGGAGCAGACTTCTTCCGGGATGTGGAAGTTGCCCGGCATGCGCTTGTAGTGCGCCACCGTGGTCCAGGACGAGGTGTAGAAGGCCGGATCGTCGATGGTCAGCTTGTCTTCCAGGATTTCGCCCTTGATGCTGACACGCTCGATGACGTGGATGTCGGCGCTGTGCGGCAGGCCGGAGCGGTCCACCACGTTCTTGTCGTTCAGGCCGACGGTGTCGATGACGAGGGTGTCGCCTTCCCACTTGGCCGAGGCGTCGCCCATGTAGGTCGGGTCGATGTCGTCCTTGGCCGGGTGCGGCTGATCCACGTAGACCCAGCGCGGGATCCGGTTTTCCTGGTACAGGAAATAGACCTGCTTGGGCTTCTGCAGGATCTGGAACGGCTTGGCGATCAGCTGGACGTAGGGCAGGCCCGGAGGCAGGCATTCGGTCACGCCGTCGAAGGAGCGGTTGCCCTTCTTGGCCGAGGCCAGGTTCTTGTCATAGATGGCCTTGCCCTTGGCATTGAGCGGCGGGGTCTTGCCGTCTTCGGTCTTGGCGGTCGCGATCGGCGCCGTCAGGGTCCAGATGCCGGAGATGTCCGGGTGAGCCGGGTCCTGAGCGAAGGCGCTGGCGCCCATCAGGGCGAAAGCGGCGGCGGGCAGGACGGCGAGAGTGCGGATTGAAGGTTTCATTTTGCGGTCGTGATCCCGTTCTTGTCGACGCCGTTGCGGTTGTTCTCTTCGCAGATGAACTCCTGGTTCCGGATGTCCGGGCGCCAGTGGAGCACCGTGCGGGTGGTGTAGGGGTGGTAGAGGGTCACCGGGTCATAGACGGTGCTCAGCACTTCCAGCTTGGAGCCGTCGGCGCTCTTGTGGATGTGCTCGACCACGCGCTCCTTGGTGGAGTGGGATGAGCCCTCGTCGTCCAGATAGGTGCGGGTGTTCATCTTCTGAGTGTCGACCACCAGGGTGTCGCCTTCCCAGCGGGCGATGGACTCGCCCAGGAAGCTCTCGCCCATGTTGGGGAAGTGCTTATCCGTCAGATAGATGCGGCGGATGTTGTGCAGGGTCTCCATCAGGATGGTGACCTGAGCCGGGTGGCCGTGGCCGGCGGGGCTCATGATCACTTCCACCGGATAAGGCGACTCGATGGCGCGCGGGGTGCCGTGTGGGAAGCACTGGGTCGAGGCGTCGCCCTCAGGAATGCCGCTGTTGGTGTCGCGCATGCGCTTTTCCAGCATCGCCATATACTTGGGCTTCAGCGGGGCGGGCACGCCGGCTTCCGGGCCAGCCAGATGCTTGATCCCGAAGTTGACCCAGTGACCGTTCAGGTCATGCGGATCGCTGTTGGGCGCCAGGGTCCCGGCGGGCGCAGGGCCCGAATCCGCGGACGGGGCGGTGATTTCAAGCGTGTGATCGGAGCCGTTGTAAAGATTGCGGCCTGAGTCCCGCTGCGCCAGCGCGCTGGACCCCATCAGCACTGCAATCGCGCCGAGCCCGCAGCCCAACGCCAAACGTCCCAGTTTTCTGGGATCTTTCATGGTTCCACCTCCCTGTATTCGTTCTAATCGGACGCGATCGAGCGCGCCCTTTTCGTTATCTGAAGCTTCTGCCCCCCGGGCGACCAGCGCCCGGAACACGTTAGCGTCCCTGAAACCGAAGCGTCACGCTCTTTCTCTCACCACCCTGGCATAGCTTTCAAGCCCCGGCGCGAGGGTGCAGAGAAAAAATTGCGGAGCTTGAGCAAATCGGCCACGGGCGACGAGGAAAAGATTGCAGCACTGCAATGCTTCTGGCCGACAACTGTCGTGTCGTCGCTCCATCAAAAGAATAGCCGGGCCGTCATGAATTTGGTTGCTGTTCGGCGGCGCCGCGAAGACCTGTATACAGGCCCGCGATCGTGACGGCTGACACCCGGCATGACGGCAGGCTAGGGTGGCCGCAACGATGCGGGAGGTTCGATGCGCGACTACTGGCTCAGCCGCTTCTTCTTCGAGATGCAGCAGGCCGACGTGCGCCGCCGCTTCGCCGAAGATCCCCAGGCGGTGATGGACGCCTACCGCCTCGCGCCCCAGGTCCAGACCCTGGTGCGGGCCAACGACGTGACGGGCCTGGCCGAGCTCACCAACCCCTATCTGTTGCGTTTCTATTTCGGCTACGTCGGCATGCCCGAGGCTGAGTTCCTGCGCAGGATCCGCGGCGAGGCCGCCCATGGCTGAGTTGGTAGGCGTATTCGCGGCCAGTCATGGCCCGGTCATCGTGCGCGACTGGGACAAGCTCGATCCCAAGATCCAGGGCGACCTCAACGCCGCCTTCGAGGAGACCGGCCGCCGCCTGATGGCGAGCCGCCCCGATCTGATCGTGGTCATCTCGCCCGACCACTGGGTCAACTTTTTCATGAACAACCTGCCGGGCGTCTGCATCGGCGTGGGCGAGGAGCATGCCGGCCCGCCCGAACCCTTCATGAAGCCCTATCCCTATGCCGAGAGCATGCGCGGCGATCCGGCCTTCGCCGCCCACCTGGTCGAGACGGCCATGCGCCGCGATTTCGAACCCGCCATCTCCCACCACCTGATCCTGGACCACGGCTTCTGCCTGCCCCTGTGGAAGATGAAGCTGGACTACCTGCCCCTGATCCTGCCGATCGCCGTCAACGATCTGGAGCCGCCGATGATCAGCATCCGCCGCTGCCTGCAGTGGGGACGGCTGCTGGCGCAGGCCATCGCCGACTATCCGCATCCCCTGCGCGTGGCGGTGCTGGCCACCGGCGGTCTCAGCCATTCGATCGGGGAGAGCACCATGGGCCAGGTCGACGAGGCCTTCGACCGGCGCTGCATCGCCGCCTTCCAGGCGGGCGACGACACCACCATCATCGAGGCGCTGGAGGATGGCCTGACCCGCACCGGCAACGGCGCCCAGGAGGTCCGCAACTGGGTGGTGGCGCACGGCGCCGCCGGCGGCGGCCGCTTCGACCTGATCGACTATCTGCCGACGCCCGAGGTCTATGTCGGCTGCGCCTTCGCCTCCTGGGAACCCGCCCGATGAAGACCACCGGCCTGCCCGACTATCTGGTCTCGGGAAACTCCGACACCACCGTCTTCCTGCTGCACGGCCTGTTCGGGGCCAAGGACTATTGGCGCTTCCACGCCCGTCGGCTGGTTGAGCAAGGCTACCGCGTGGTGGCCTGGGATGCGCCCGGCTACGGGACCAGTCCCCTGCCGGAGGGTCTGAGCCTGCCCGGCCTGGCCGAGGTGCAGGCGCGGCTGATCCAGGCCGTCGGCTCCAAGACCAACATCGTCCACGGCCACAGCATGGGCGGGCAGTTGACGCCCAAGATCTACAGCCTGATCCCGGACCGCATCGCCGCCCTCGTGATCGTCGCCACCATCGGCTATTTCGGCAACCGCACGCCCGAGGAACAGGCCGCCTTCATCCGCGAGCGGGCCGACACCGGCGGCGGGGCGGGAACCGAGAAGGTGGTGCAGGACATGTTCGCGCCGGGCGCTTCGGGCGAAGAAGTCGAGCTGGTGCGCCGGACGGCGGGACGCACGCCGCCACTCACGGTAAAGGCGGCCCTGGAAGCGATCCGAACCTATCCGGAAGACGAGGCCGTGGCCGCGATCCGGGGCGTCCGCGTCCCGACGCTGCTGGTGGCGGGCGGGGTCGACAAGGTGGGTCATGCCGAGGGCATGCGCCGGGTGCAGGCGATGATCGAGGGATCGGAGCTGGCTGTGGTCGAGGGCTCTGGTCACTACCCCTGGGCAGAGAAGCCGGCCGAATTCAACGCCCACCTGTCACGGTTCCTGGAGCGCAACGCCCCGGCGTGATCCCGCGGTCTAGCGGCGCCTGCGCAAGCGCCGCACGGCGCGCCGCAGAGGCGTGCTCAGCGCCTTGGCGACACCGCCCACGCCCGCGCGTCCCAGCCAGGCTAGAGCAACGCGGTAGTGGCGGCGACGCAGAGCCTGACGCATGGCCTGATAGGCGGCATGGCCGCGCCAGACATTGGTCAGCTTGTTCAGATAGCGGCGGCTGGCGGGATCCAGCGGCTGCAGCTGGAGATCGTCGGCCACTTCGCCCAGCCGGAAGTAGGACAGATCGTCCTCGTAGGTCAGGGAGTCGACGCGGCGGCGGTAAACATATCCCGGCTCGTTGACGAAGATCATCGTGGCGCCCGCCATCAGGCAGCGCACCTGGAAGTGCAGGTCCTCGCCGTTGCGGAAGCGGACGTCGTGCTCCAGCTGGGCGCCGTCCAGGAAGCTCTTACGCACGAAAGGCTTGAGCTGACCGAACGAGCGGCGGATCGGCGGATTCTCGATGTGAGGATTGCCCTCGCGGGCCAGCCGCAGATAGTCGGCGAGGCTGACCGGCGCGGCCTCTTCGGGGCCCATGCCTGTGAAGGCCGGGATGCCGCCGGTGGCGGAGGGATAGATCGTCTCCATCTGCTGGTCGGCGACGAAGTCGGCCTTGGAAGCCTCACCCAGCCGCGCCAGCCGCGCCAGCCGTCCGGGCAGCATCAGATCATCGGAATCGGCGAAGGCGATCCAGTCGCCGGTGGCCGCGGCCACGCCGAGATTGCGGGCCTGCGACGGCCCGCCGTTTATTTCAGTTTCCAGGACTTTGATCCGGCTGTCCGCCTTGGACATGGCCGCCAGCATCTGACGCGTGCCGTCGGTGGAGCCGTCGTCGACCAGAATCACCTCGACGCTCACGCCCGGCTGCTCCAGCGCCGCCATGACCGCCTCACGCACCCAGCCCGCCGCGTTCCAGCAAGGAATGACGACGCTGATCGTGGGGACCTGGGGGGCGGCTGCGATCTCAGGCGGCTGCGACAATGGCCTCTCTCGGGTTTCGGACAATAGTAACAATGGACCCCGCCAGTCGCAGCAAAAACCCCATCGGGGGCCGACGCCTAGACGCCTTGCTTTGAGTAGACGGAATCGCGGGACCGCTCCCCCCAGGCGGGAAGGGGTTGAGGCAAACGGTCGCGCGACAAACCAGCTAGTTGGCCATCTCTTAAGGCTAGTCCAGATATCAGAGAAGAAATCGGCATTCTGAAGGCTTGAGGAGCCGGCATGCGTGCGAAAGTCCTGCTGTTTACCTGTGAAACTTGGCCGATGGCCGCCCTTTTCGCGGATTCCCTGGTCGGAGCGGGCCTGGAAGTAGGCGCGCTGAGCCCCAGCACCCACCCGCTGCGGTCGGTCAGCAGCGTGATCTTTCAACGCGACTACCAGCACCCCCTGCGCCATGCGCTTCTGGCCAAGGCGATCGGCGATATGCAGCCGAGCCTGATCATTCCCTGCGACGACACCGCCGTGGCGGTTCTGCACGAACATCACGCGGCCTGCGGCGCCGACCCCGCCGCCCGCGCCCGCAAGGCCCTGATCGAACAGTCGTTGGGCGATCCGGCCCATTTCGAGATCCTGCGCAAGAAGAGCGACTTCATCGCTTTCGCCAAGGCTCAAGGCGTCCAAGTGCCGACCACTCTGGCGATCGAAGACAGCGCCGACCTCGCTGAGAAGCTGCGCCAAGGCTCCTGGCCCAAGGTGTTGAAGGCCGACGGCTGGTCGGGCGGACGCGGCACCCACGTGGTGCGCAGTCCGGACGAGGCCCAGGCCGCCTATGCCGAAATCGCCCGCGCACGCGGCATGGCTGCGATGGTCAAAGACTCTCTGCGCGCCGGCTCGCTGATGCCCCTCTACCGCACCCGCATCGCGCCCGACGCCAACGTGACCCTGCAGACCTTTGTCCCGGGCCGCCCGGTCAACCGCGCCGTGATCTGCTGGCGCGGCAAGGTCATCGCCGGCCGCACCTTCGAAGCGGTCCGCACCATGCCCAACAACGGCAACGCCACGGTGGTGCGCCTGCGTGACATCCCGGCGGTCGACCAAGCGGTCGAACTGCTGGTTGAGCGGCTGGGCATCTCCGGCGTCGCAGGCTTCGACTTCATGCATGACGACGACACCGGCGCGACCCACCTGCTGGAGGTCAACCCGCGCGCCACCACCGCCTGCTACGCCGCGCCCAAGGACATGGCGCCCCTCGCCCACGCCTTCGCCGCCCTGTTCCCGAGCCTGGCGTCCCGCCGGGCGCCGGCGGCGGCGGTCCGCGCGCCGCGCACCCTGATCGCCCTGTTCCCGCAGGAGATCGAGCGCGATCCGGAAAGCGCCTATCTGGTGGACGGCGACCACACCGTGCCCTGGCACGAGCCCGCGCTGGTGGAAGCCTGCCTGCGCCAGGCCACCCAGGTCACACCGTACGAGCATTTCACCCGCCTGGTGAAGCGTGTCCTCTCGTCCGAACCCGTCGCGGTTCCCGCGCGCCGCGCGCCGCTCGACTGGATGGACGGGGCGCTGGGCCGGCGCTAGCCGTTAGAGGAAGGCGATCCCTACACCGTCGGTGATGGCCGCCGCCTGAGACATAGGCGTCAGCTTGGCCGTGGCGGGATCGACCTTGAACCGCCGCACGCTGGTGCGGGTGTTCAGACACAGCACGCCGTCCGCGGTCATCTGCGCTGTGCCCGCCTTCTTCTCCTCCGGAATAGTCCAGCCCGCCGGGGTCAGCCGGCCACCCGCGTCGATGCGGAAGCCCGCGATCCCGCCCTGGCCCCGATTGACCGTGTAGAGCGCCAAGCCCGACGGATGGATGTCCAGGGTCGAGGGCGCGTTGTCGCCGACGAACGCGCGCGGCAGCGTCGGCAGGATGTCGATCAGCGACAGGGCTCCAGTGTCGGGCCGGTAGGCGAAGGTCATCAACGTGGAGTCCAGCTCGCCCGAGGCGTAGGCGAACGGCAGGCGGGGGTGGAAGGCCATGTGGCGCGGCCCCGCGCCCGAGCGGGTCTTGGCGATGGACAGCTGCTGCAGCTTGCCGCTCGCCGGGTCCAGCTTCAGCGTCACGATCCGGTCCAGCGCCTTATCCGGCATGCAGAAGAAGCGCCCGGCGGGATCGAACACCACCTTGTGCGGATGCGATGTCGCCTGTTCCACCCGGCCCGGCCCCAGCGGACCGGTGAAGACGATGTGGTCGGCGATCGGGCCCAGGTCGCCGTCCGCCAGGATCGGGAACACCGAGGCCGAGCCGCTCTCGTAGTTGGCGGTGATCAGGAAGCGCCCGCTGGGATCGACGGTCAGGTTGGTGGCGCTGACACCGTTCACTGGAAGCTGGCTCTTGGGTGTGAGACGTCCGCTGGCGCGGTCGATGCTGAACACCGAGACCATCTCGCCCTTGGAGTGACCGGCATACAGAACCGCCTTGGCCGGATTGACCGTCACCGCGTAGGGGTTGGGCAGATCGCCCACGGTCTGGATGTTGATCCAGTCGCCGCTGGCCGGATCGACGCGGCAAACCTCGATGCCCTTGCCGTTGGAGCCGTGGTCGCCGGTGAAGCAGCCGACATAGGCGAAGCGGGGTCCGGCCGGAGCAGCGGCGGCGGCAAGAGGCGTGGCGGCCAGAGCGGCGGCTCCGGCAAGCATGGTCCTGCGGGACGGTCCGTCCAGGGCGATCATCGTGCTTCCTCCACACCGTTCTTCTGCAAACATGCCGATGCTGCGGACCACGCTAGCCTCGGGGCGGCGCAAATAACAATCGGGGCGTTGGCCTTTGCCGTCCGGGCCGATATCAGAAGGCCATGATGAGGGCGCGCCCATGTCGCTGAAGATGCCGCCGCTGGACGAGGCCGTCCTGGCCCGCCGGGGCCAGATCGCCGCGGCCCTGCGCGCCATCGTGCCGGGCGACGGCGGGGTGATCGACGACGCGGCGGCCCTGCGGGTCTACGAGTCCGACGGTCTGACCGCCTATCGCCAGCCACCCATGCTGGTGTGCCTGCCGCAAACCACCGAGCAGGTCTCGCGCGTGCTGAAGTGGTGCCACGGCCAGGGCGTGAAGGTGGTGCCGCGCGGATCGGGCACGTCCCTTTCCGGCGGAGCGCTCCCCCTGGGTGATGCGGTGCTGCTGGGCATGGCCCGGTTCAACCAAGTGCTGCAGATCGACTACGAGGACCGACTGGCGGTCGTGCAGCCGGGCGTGACCAACCTGGCGGTGACGCGGGCGGTGGAGGCAGAGGGCTTCTACTACGCGCCCGATCCCTCCAGCCAGATCGCCTGTTCCATCGGCGGAAACGTGGCGGAGAATTCCGGCGGGGTTCACTGCCTGAAGTACGGCCTGACCACCAACAATGTGCTGGGCGTCGAGCTGGTTTTGATGGACGGCGAGGTCGTGCGTCTGGGCGGGCGTTGCCTGGATCCGGCGGGGCTCGATCTGCTGGGCCTGGTGGTGGGGTCCGAAGGGCTGCTGGGCGTGGTCACTGAAGTCACCGTGCGCATCCTGCCCCGGCCGCAGACCGCCCGCGCCGTCCTGATCGGCTTTCCCACCGTGGAGTCCGCCGGCCAGTGCGTGGCCGATGTGATCGCCGCCGGCATCATTCCCGCCGGCATGGAGATGATGGACAGGCCCGCCATCCACGCCGCCGAAGCCTTTGTCCGCGCCGGCTATCCGCTCGATGTCGAGGCGCTGCTGATCGTCGAGCTGGACGGCCCATCCGCCGAATGCGACCACCTGATCGGCGAGGTCGAGGCCATCGCCCGGGCCAACGGCGCCGGCGCCTGCCGCGTCTCCACCAGCGAGGCGGAGCGGCTGAACTTCTGGGCCGGGCGCAAGGCCGCCTTCCCCGCCGTGGGCCGCATCTCGCCGGACTACTACTGCATGGACGGCACCATCCCGCGCCGCCGCCTGCCCGAGGTGCTGCGCCGCATGGAGGCGCTGGGCGCCAAGCATGGCCTGGCCTGCGCCAACGTCTTCCACGCGGGAGACGGCAACCTGCATCCGCTGATCCTGTACGACGCCAACAAGCCGGGCGAGCTGGACCGGGCCGAGGCCTTCGGCAGCGATATCCTGAGACTGTGCGTGGAGGTCGGCGGCGTGCTGACCGGCGAGCATGGCGTGGGCGTGGAGAAGCGCGATCTGATGCCGGTGATGTTCAGCGAGGACGACCTGAAGCATCAGCAGCGGGTCAAATGCGCCTTCGACCCGAAACAGCTGCTCAATCCCGGCAAGGTGTTTCCCGTGCTGCACCGCTGCGCCGAGCTCGGCCGCATGCATATCCACGGCGGCAAGACGCCCTTCCCCGACCTGCCGCGCTTCTGATGACCCTGCGCCCCACCTCCGTCGACGATCTCAGGGACGCCGTGGCCGACGCAGTGCGCTCGAGCTCGAAGCTGGAAATCCGCGGCGGAGACACCAAGGCCGACCTTGGGGCGCCGCGCGAGGCCGTGCTGCTGGACATGGGCGGCTTCAATCAGGTGATCGACTATGACCCCGCCGAGCTGGTGCTGACGGTCGGCTCCGGAACGCCCCTGGCGCAGATCGAGGCCCTGGTGGCCGGCGCGGGCCAGATGCTGGCCTTCGAGCCCTTCGACCACGGGCCCCTGTTCGGACGGCCTGCCGGCGCGGCGACCATCGGCGGGATCATGGCGGCGGGAGTCTCCGGATCGCGGCGGCTGTCAGGCGGCGCGGCGCGCGATCACCTGCTGGGCTTCCAAGGCGTCTCGGGGCGCGGCGAGGCCTTCGTTGGCGGCGCCAAGGTGGTCAAGAACGTCACTGGCTACGACCTGCCTAAGGTGATGGCTGGCAGCTGGGGCCGTCTGGTCGCTCTGACCGAGATCACATTGAAGGTCCTGCCCCGCCCGCGCGAAAGCCTGACCCTGGTGCTCGATACGCTCGACCCCCACGCTGCTCAGGCGGCCATGTCCCTGGCCATGGGTTCGCAGGCCGAGGTGGCCGCCGCCGCCCACCTGCCCGGACCGCCCAGCGTCACGGCGGTGAGGCTCGAGGGCTTCGGTCCTTCGGTAGCCGCGCGGCGCATCATGCTGGACGACCTGCTGGCGGAAACCGGGCGGCTGCGGGCCCTGTCGCCGGGCGACGCCGAGGCCTTCTGGAATTCGATCCGCACCCTGGCGCCCTTGGCCAACGGCCGCC
Source organism: uncultured Caulobacteraceae bacterium (assembly GCA_903929535.1). GTDB lineage: Bacteria > Pseudomonadota > Alphaproteobacteria > Caulobacterales > Caulobacteraceae > BOG-938. Next base: position 40,933 of record CAIYVC010000147.1, read on the forward strand.
CCCTGTGGCGGGTCAACACCCCGCCGAGCGCCGGGTGCGCGGTGGTCGCCGCCCTGCAACCGCTGGGCGCCCGATGGCTGTTCGACTGGGCCGGCGGCCTGACCTGGATGACCTTCGACGGCGACCCGGCCCTGGTGCGTCAGGCAGCCTTGGCGGCGGGCGGCCACGCGGCCCTGATCCGGGCGCCGGACGAGCTGCGCCGCTCCACCCCCGCCCTGCATCCCCAGCCCCGCGGCGTCGCGGCGCTGGAGGCCCGGGTGCGCGCCGCCTTCGACCCCACCGGCGTGTTCGAGACCGGCCGCTTCCTGGACCAGCCCGATGCAGACTAGCTTCACCCCGCGCCAGCTGGCCGAGCCGGACATGGCCGCCTCCGAGGCGATCATCCGCAAGTGCGTCCACTGCGGCTTCTGCACCGCCACCTGTCCGACCTATGTGCTGCTGGGCGACGAGCTCGATAGCCCGCGCGGGCGCATCTATCTGATGAAGGAGATGCTGGAGAAGGAGCAGCAGCCCACCGCCGAGGTGGTCAAACATATCGACCGCTGCCTCTCCTGCCTGTCCTGCATGACCACCTGCCCCTCCGACGTCACCTACATGCACCTGGTCGACCACGCCCGGGCCTATATCGAGGACCGCTACAAGAGGCCCTGGCGCGAGCGAATGTTGCGCACCGTGCTGGCCTGGGTGCTGCCTCATCCGGGCCGCTTCCGCCTAGCCCTAGCCCTGGCCCGGATCGCCAAGCCGATCATCCCGCTGGCCGACAGCCTCCCGGCTCTGAAGCCCGTCGCCGCCATGCTGAAGCTGGCGCCTCGGCGCGCCGCGCCTGCGCCGTCCACCGCCACCGCCCCGGTCGCCGCCCGCAAGGGCCGCATCGCCCTGCTGCAAGGCTGCGCCGAGCCGGTGCTGCGTCCGGAAATCCGCGAGGCGACGGTGCGCCTGCTGAACCGCTGCGGCCACGAGGTGGTGTTCGCCAAGGGCGAGGTCTGCTGCGGCTCGCTGGTGCACCACATGGGGCGCAAGGACGACGGGTTGGACGCGGCGCGGGCCAATGTCGACGCCTGGACCCGTGAGCTGGAGGGCGAAGGGCTGGACGCCATCGTCATCACCGCCTCGGGCTGCGGGACCACGATCAAGGACTACGGCTTCATGCTGCGCGACGATGCCGCCTATGCGGCCAAGGCGGCCAAGGTCTCGGCCCTGGCGCGGGACGTCAGCGAACTTCTCACCGAGATCGAACTGCCGCCCGTGACCACGCCCCACGCTCTGACCGTGGCCTATCACGCCGCCTGTTCGCTGCAGCACGGCCAGCGCGTCACCGAGACGCCCAAGCGGCTGTTGACCCAGGCCGGGTTCACCGTGCGCACGCCGGCGGAAGCGCACCTCTGCTGCGGCTCGGCGGGGGTCTATAACATCCTGCAGCCGGACATCGCCGCGCGGATCGGCGAGCGCAAGACCGCCAACCTGGAGCGGCTGTCGGCGGACGTGATCGCCACCGGCAACATCGGCTGCGCCATGCAGATCGGCCTGCGAACCAGCACGCCCGTGGCGCACACGGTCGAGCTGCTGGACTGGGCCACCGGCGGAGCGGCGCCCAAATCTCTTACCTAAGACTGAGCCTCAGCTAGATCAGGCCGGGATCATCCAGGGGAAGACGTACTGCTGCAGCAGGACGATCAGACCCAGAATGATGGTCAGGATGATGCTGTGCTTGAAGGTCTTGGCGAGCACGAGGCCCTCCTGCCCCTTCAGGTCGGTGACCGAGATGCCCGTGGCGATGTTCTGCGGCGAGATCATCTTGCCCATCACCCCGCCCGACGAGTTGCAGGCGGCGATCAGCACGGGGTTGAGGTTGAGCTGACGGGCGGCGACCACCTGCAGGTTGCCGAACAGGGCGTTGCCGGAGGTGTCGCTGCCGGACAGGAACACCGCCACCCAGCCCAGGAAGGCCGACAGCATCGGGAAGGCCGGACCGACGGAGGCCACGGTCAGACCCAGAGTGTAGGTCATGCCGGAGTAGTTCATCAGATAGGCCAGGCCGACGATCAGGGCCACGGTCAGCACCGCGATGCGGATCTGCCTCCAGCTGGTCACGACCGCCTTGAAGAAGCCCTTCACCCCGATGCGCAGGAAGCAGGCGGTGAGGATGGCGGAGAACAGGATGGCGGTGCCGGTGGCCAGGGGTTGGAAGTCCCAGATGGCCGCGTAGGGCTTGTTGTAGAGGGTGATGAAGACGGCCTTGTCCAGGCCCGGCCAGGCGATCTTCTGGTCGCCGATCAGGGCGATCTTGTAGGTGGTCCAGACGATCACGACCAGGGACAGGAAGGCCCAGGGCAGCCAGGCCTGCCAGCTGGGAACCTCCGCCTCACCGGCGACCGGGGCGGGCTTCTCGATGGCGAATTGGGGATCGTGGGCCGGCTTCCAGAGCTTCAGGAAGCCGATGGTGACGATCAGGGAGACGATCGAGGAGAGGACGTCGGTGAGGCTGTAATCCAGGTAGTTGGACACGCCGAACTGGGTCAGGGCGAAGGAGCCGCCGGCCACCACCAGCACGGGCCACAGGGCCTTGATCGAGCGGAAGCCGCCGTAGATGCCGATCACGTAGAAGGGCAGCATGCCGGCGATGAAGGGCAGTTGGCGACCGATCATCTGGCCGAGCTGGACGGCGGGCAGGCCGGTGACCGCGGCCAGGGTCGTCACCGGCACGCCGAGCGCGCCGAAAGCCACCGGGGCGGTGTCGAAGATCAGGGTGAAGGTCAGGGCCTCAAGCGCCGGGAAGCCCAGCGCGATCAGCAGGGCGCTGCAGATGGCCACCGGGGTGCCGAAGCCGGCCACGCCTTCCAGAAGGGCGCCGAAGCAGTAGCCGATCACGATCAGCACTACGCGGCGGTCCGCCGGCAGATTGCCGATCACCCAGCGGCGCAGGGCGTCGAAGCGCCCGGTCATGACGGTGATGTTGTAGGTGAGCAGCGAGTTGAAGGCGATCCACATGATCGGCCAGCAGGCGAACACCGCCCCCGCCGCCACGCTGTTGACCGCCATGCCCACGGGGAGCTTCCAGCCGAGGACGGCGATGACCAGGGCGCTCAGCACCCCCGCCAGGGAGGCCTGCCAGGCCGGCCGGCGCACCACGCCCAGCAGCACCAGCACCACCGCGACCGGGATGGCCGCCACCAGGAACGAGAGCGGCAGACTCCCGGCGATCGGGGTCAGCAACTGATGGAACATGTTTCCTCCGGCGGGCCGATCTTTTGTGGTCGCGGACGGCGTCCGCGCCTTTGGCTCATATTCGGGATATTTCGGCTCTGGCCAAGCTGCAAGCGGAACCTCGCCGCGCCTTGTGTTGTCACCGCCCGCTTGAGGTCAGCGACCGAAGCCAGCTGACCGCCGCGGCGACATAGGCCCGGTCGCGCAGCAGCGGCGATACATGGGTCGCGCCCATCGGCTCCAGCACCCAGGCGGTCCGCGCCCGCGCCGCCAGCGCCGCCCCCGCCGCACGCCAGCTCCTGGAGATGTCCAGACCCGGCGCCGTCCAGCCGACGATGATCGCGGTGGGCACATTGCGCGGCGAGCCGCCGAGATCGCGCACTAGGCTCAGGCTCGGGATCATCGCCCGATCTTCGTCGCGGGCCACGCGCAGCCGCGCGGCGTCGTTCAGTCCCTGCCGCTTGCGCTCGGCCGCCTGCCCCTTCAGCCCCAGCCCGTTGGTCAAGATGCCCGAGACCAGCGGCGCCAACCCAAGGCCGCCCACCGTCGCCGCCAGATCGGCCAGCCGCCGCTCGCTGGCCAGATCACCGACCAGTTCGGGGTAGTCCAGGTCGACGCTGTTGACGCCGTTGATATAGACCAGCCCCGCCGTGCGCTGAGGCCATTTGGCGGCGAAGGCTTCGATGTAGAGGGCGCCGTTGGAATGCCCCACCAGGATCACCCGCCCGGTCTCGCCCAGGGTGTCGAGCAGGGCGGCCAGCTCGTCGGCGATGGCCACGGCGTCCTCGCTTCCGGCGCGCGGCGTCGAGGCGCCGACGCCGGCCCGGTCGTAGGCGCACACCCGCCCGCCCTTGGCCAGATCGTCCAGCACCAGGTCCCAGTCCGCCGCGACGCCGAAGGCGCCGGACTCCAGGATGACGGTGGGCGAAGCGGACCGCTCGCCCCGGCAGTCGGTGAACAGGGCGGCCGCTCCCGCCGGTCCCGCCACGGCGCATAGCGCCGCCGCCATCAACAGCGGGACAAGACGCGCGCGCGGGAGAGAGGGGAAGGAGGCCACGGGTCAGGTTGCCCCGACTTTGCCCCGCAAGTCCAATGCCTCACATCCGCCTTGGCCGTGGTGCAGACAAATGCACAGGAGGCTGCTAGCAAGCCGACGCCATACAGAACAACGAAAGGCCCAGTCCATTGTCGCTCGCCCGCCGCTTGATCGTCCCGGCCGCTGCTCTGGCCATCACCGCCCTTAGCGCCTCCAGCGCCTTCGCCGCCGGCAGCGCCGCCAAGGGCTTCGAGGTGTTCAAGGGCACCTGCGGCGTCTGCCACCTCGCGCGCAACGACATGAGCAAGGCCGATGCGGCCACCAAGATCGGTCCGAACCTCTATGGCGTGGTCGGGCGCACGTCCGGCACGCTCAAGGGCTTCCACTATTCCGCGGCCATGCGCGCGGCGGCGGTTGTCTGGACCCCTGACATGATCCGCCGCTACGCCCAGGCGCCGCAGAAGACCATCCCGTCGGTGCGCATGTCCTTCCCCGGCCTGACCAAGCCGCAGGACGCCGACGACGTGGTCGCCTATCTGATGACCCTGAAATAGCCCTCCGCTCCGGCGGAAGGCCCTGAAACGGAAAACGCGGGCCAAAAGAAAAACGCGGGACTGGATCGCTCCAGCCCCGCGTTTCTGTTTGTGCGTCTAACCGTTCGGTCTAGGCGATGTAGAGCGAGCCCAGGTAGGCGGTCAGGCGGCCCATCACGATCACGAAGGCCCAGACGATGCAGGCGACCGCGGCCAGGCGGACACCCTTGGAGGTGACCTTGCCTTCGGCCTGCCAGGCGGCGGCGTCGCTCTTCAGCATCTTCTGGAAGTAGACCAGCAGGACCAGGCCGATGATCACCAGGCTGAACTTGATGTCGAACACGCCGTCGCGGACGTAGCGGGGCGGCTTGGACATGAAGAGCGTGAAGCCCGAGAAGAACTGGAACAGGACCGCCACCCAGATGAAGGGGAACAGCTTGTTCAGCGACGTGTACGGGATCGTCTTGAAGAAGCCGAACAGGCGCATGCCCATGATGAACATGAGGCCCACGACCGTGGCGTTACCAAAGGCGTGGATGGTGAGCGCGAAGGCCCAACCCCAGGATTCCCGGACCCATTCGGAATAATGAGTCGTCTGCAACCATTCGAGCACTGCTCGTCCCCCTCTTATCTTTTGTCTGGCTGGAGGCGGACTAGCGCCGCTCGCTCGCGTCTACGTTCTGGTTCAGGCGGTACAGCGCGAGTGTGGCGATAAGGCTGACCACGGACACGACGGCGACCGTCATGAGAAACAATTTGATGGCGACCATGGGTGATCCCTCCGGAACTAGACGAACAGGTAGGGCAGAAGACGCCCGCCCATGATGACGATGGTCCAGGAGAACAGGACCAGGGCGGCAACCCACTTGGCGCTCATCGGCGCATCGTCACCCGCCTTCACCGCCCACAGCTTGTCGGACAGCGAGAAGTAGAGGACGGCGATGACGCCGATCGGCAGGAAGAACATCTTGGGCCAGAAGGCGGACTCGTTCACGTAGCGGTTGGTGTCGGCCATCAGCATCAGCATGCCGGTGAAGACGTTGGCGAACACACCGAAGGCGCCCAGGGGCAGGATGCGGTGGACCGCCGAGAACGGCATCTGCTTCCAGTAGCCGAAGATGCGCAGGGACACCGCCAGCACCGTGGCGAACACCACCGTGTAGCCGAAGAAGTGCACGGTCTGCCAAGGCACGAACCAGATGATGTTGTTGATCAGCAGTTCGATCTGCGGGCTCCAGTAGGAAGCCGCGTTGGTGTCGAACACGTCGGTCGGCAGGCGGATTTCCGGGTGGTTGATCTGACCGCCGCGGTGGCCGGTCTCAGCCATCAGGGCCAGGGTGATCACGGCCAGGACCAGGACGAGGTTTAGCATCGCCTTGGAGAAGACCGCTTGCGAGCGGTAGCGCCAGATCTGGACGTAGGAGATGACGCCGGTGAGGCCGAGGCCGAACAGGGACATCAGGGCCCAGTCGCGGTGCGCGTTGATGCGGGCCTGAGTCACGTCGGCGTAGGGCTTGGGATCGGTCAGGGCCCACATGGCCGAGGCGCCGGTGACGTAGGTGGAGGCGCCGAGGATGCCGCAGATCACGAACACGGCCAGACCGGCCCGCTTCATGACGTCGTTGTTGAGGAGCAGGCCGCCGGAGAAGAAGAACAGGGCGAACACGAACCCGACGGTCGGGAAATGGTTCAGGATGATGTGGATGTGCGACCAGACCTGGGAGGTCATGCCGAAGTCGGTGTGGAGCTTCAGCTCTTGGTGGTCGATTTCCCAGCCCATCTCGCCGACCACGATCATGTTCAGCAGGGTGAACAGGGCGAAGCCGAGCACCAGATGCAGCATGCCGTCGCTCGGGGCGGGCAGTTTCCACTGACGCCAGAGGACCAGAAGGGCGGTGATGCCGGTGAGGGCAAGGAAGAAGATCGCGCCCCAGCCCCAGAAGGCGTGGGTGTCCGCGACGCCCTCAGGCAGGTTCCGGCTGGCCATTGTCAGGGCCGTCATCGAGCCCAGGCCGCTCAGGAATGTGGGGACGCCCAGGACGGCGAGGCCGCCGAACACGAACAAGCCGATGCGTTGCATGGCCGCGTTCTTGTTCATGAGAGCGGTGACGAAGAACCCGATCGCGAAGATCAAGCCCACCGACGGGAACACGCTCACGAGCAGATGGAAGTGCGACCAACTCGCCGGAATCAGATGCATTTAGGCCCCCCACTCCGGCCTGAAAATGGCCGGGATGTTATTATGCGCCGGATAAAATCTGGATTTTCCCGCGCCGTCAAACCCGTTTGGCCAATCCAAGCGCCTGCTGTCAACGGGTTACAGTTGTATACGGTCGCCTAAGGTCGCTTCCCTCACGCCGCTGTGACCGGTTGTTCCATATTATGGGATATTATAGCGTCTCCCTGGCCGCGTCCTAGGACGTGAAGCTCCCGCAGCGGAGCGGTCGGAGGGAAACGCCGATGGACGCCCGCCTTGCGGCAATCTGTTTTGCGGTAAGCCTTTGCGGCTTGTCCGCCGCCAACGCCGCGACCTCGGCCAAGGTGCAGACCGACGCCGGCTGGGTCCAGGGCGCCGCGAGCGCCGACAACAGCCTCTATATGTTCAAGGGTGTTCCCTTCGCTAAGCCCCCGGTGGGCGATCTGCGCTGGCGCGCGCCGCAGAAACCGCAGTCCTGGTCCGGTGTGCGCAAGGCCGACGCCTTCAGCCCGTCGTGCATGCAGCCCACGCCGCCGCGCGGCGAGACCACCGCGCCCAGCGAGGACTGCCTCTATCTGAATATCTGGGAGCCCACGAGGACCGCCGCCCGCCTGCCGGTGATGGTGTGGATATACGGCGGCGGGTTCCGCAACGGGGCCGGGTCCATGCCGGTGTTCGACGGCTCGGCCCTGGCGCGCAAGGGCGTGATCCTGGTCACCATCAACTACCGCCTCGGCAAATTCGGCTTCATGGCCCACCCCGAACTGTCCGCCGAATCGGGCCACGGCGCCTCGGGCAACTACGGCCTGATGGACCAATTGGCCGCCCTGCAATGGGTGCAGCGGAACATCACGGCGTTCGGCGGCGACCCCAAGGCAGTGACCATCTTCGGCCAGTCGGCCGGCTCCCACAGCATCAACTATCTGATCGCTTCGCCGCTGGGCAAAGGCCTGTTCAGCCGCGCAATCGCCGAAAGCGGTTCGGCCTTCACGCCCGATCACACCAATGTCTTCGGCCATCCCTTGCTGACTCTGAAACAGGCCGAGCGGAACGGACTGAAGGTGCAGGCGGCCCTGCACGCCAATTCCATCGCCGACTTGCGCAAGGTTTCCGCCAAGGACCTGCAGGCCGCGCCCACAGCGGGCGGCGACGACAGCGCCTGGGGCATGCTGGACGGCTGGGTCCTGCCCGACACCGTCAACGCCGTGTTCGCCCGCGGCGAGCAGAACGATGTGCCTCTGCTGATCGGGTTCAATTCCAACGAGGCCGCCACCTTCGTCCACGACAAGACCCAGGCCACGCTCAGCCAGACCACGGCGCGCAACTTCGGGGCCCGGGCGGCCGATTACGCCAGGCTCTATCCGTCCAGCGATGACGCCTCGGCCGAGCGGGCCAGCGAGCAATCCGAACGCGACAATCATTTCGGTTGGCAGAGCTGGACCTGGCTGAAGCGGCAGGCCCAGACCGGCAAGTCGCGCGCCTGGTACTATTTCTTCGACGTCCAGGCCCCGCCCGGCAACGGCGCCGCGATCGCCAACGACTGGGGCGCGCACCACGAGGGCGAAATCCCCTATGTGTTCGGCACCGGGGTGAACTGGTCCGAACGCGACCGGCGGGTGTCCGGGCGGATGCAGGACTATTGGGTCAACTTCGCCAGGACCGGCGATCCCAACGGCGTGGGCCTCCCGCCCTGGGCGCCGTTCGACGCGGCCCGCCCCGTCCATATGGTGTTCGACGACGCTCCCTCGGGTCGCCCCCTGGCCAGCCAGGACCGCCTCGCCTTCTGGGAAGCCCAGTCCAAGCAATGAGAACTCCGATGCGCACCGCCCTGATGGCTCTCGCCGTCCTCGCCGCCACGGCGACGGCCCAAGCTGCTTCCGCTCCAGGCCCCAAGGTCCATACCGACGCCGGCTGGGTGCAGGGCGTCTCCGACAAGACCCTCGATGAGTTCAAGGGCATCCCCTTCGCCAAGCCGCCGGTCGGCGACCTTCGCTGGCGCGCGCCGCAGAAGCCGCAGGCCTGGAAGGGCGTGCGCCAAGCCGCCGACTACGGCGCCTCCTGCATGCAGCCGGAGCCCCGCAGCACCGCGCCGCTCAGCGAGGACTGCCTGTATCTGAACGTCTGGAAGCCCAAGACCGCGACCCCGGCCCACAAACTGCCTGTCATGGTCTGGATCTACGGCGGCGGCTTTCGCGCGGGGACCGCTTCGGAGCCCACCTACGACGGCGCCAACTTCGCCCGTCAGGGCGTGGTCATGGTCACCATCAACTATCGCCTCGGCAAGTTCGGCTTCATGGCCCACCCCGACCTGACCGCCGAGTCCGAGCATCATTCCTCGGGCAACTACGGCCTGCTCGACCAGATCGCGGCCCTGCAATGGGTCCAGCGGAACATCTCAGCGTTCGGCGGCGATCCCAAGGCGGTGACCATCTTCGGCCAATCCGCCGGCGGTCACGCGGTGAACTTCCTGGTGGCCTCGCCCGTGACCAAGGGCCTGTTCGCCCGCGCCATCGGCGAGAGCGCCGGCGGCTTCGCCCCCGCCTCCGCCAAGACCTACTTCGGCCACACCCTGCGCTCGCTGCAGCAATCCGAGCAGAGCGGGCTGCGCCTACAGGCGGACCTGAAGGCCAGCTCCATCGCCGACCTGCGCAAACTGCCCGCCAAGGCCATCCAGGAAGCCGCGACCCTGGACGACGACGACATGGGCTGGGTGACGCAGGACGGCTACATCCTGCCCGACAGCGTCGATCACATCTTCGCCGCCGGGCGGCAGAACGACGTGCCGGTGATGATGGGCTTCAACTCCAACGAGGGCGCTTCCTTCGCTCACGAGCGCACCTTGCGGGCCTTCCACGCCGTCACCGCCAAAGAAATGGGCGACCGCGCCGCCGAATACGCCAAGCTCTATCCGGCCACCGACGACGTCTCCGCCACCCGCTCCAGCGAGATGGCCTCGCGCGACAATCATTTCGCCTGGCAGACCTGGACTTGGGCGCGGCTGCAGACCGCCACCGGCAAGTCGCCGATCTACTATTACAACTTCGCCCTGCGCCCGCCGATCCCGGCCAACGACCCGGCGGTGGAGCGTGAACCGGTCGACTGGGGCGCCCATCACAGCGCCGAGATCCCCTATGTGTTCGGCAACTTCGTGCCGGATACCTGGCGTTGGCGCGATCAGGACCGAGGTCTGTCGCGGATCATGTCCGCCTACTGGGTCAACTTCGCCAAGACCGGAAACCCCAACGGCAAGGGCCTGCCCTCCTGGAAGTCCTACGATCCCGCCCAGCCGTCCCGCATGATCTTCGACGAGGCGCCGTCGCAGCGGCCTATCGCCGACCTCGATCATCTGGCCTTCTGGGACAGCCTGGCCAAACAATGACGACAGCAGCGAGACACCCCATGCGCACTACCTTCAAGGGCCTGATGGCCGCCGCCGCCCTGACTGTTCTGGGCGCTCCCGCCCTGGCTCAGGACAGCGCCTCGCCCCTGCTGGGCGACCTGAAGCAGCATGTCGCCGCCGCGCACCAGGCGGCGGGCAAGGACTTCGGTTGGGCCGCCGACATGCTCTGCCTCAACGCCGAATACGGCGGCGACGTGATCGGCGAATTCTACGCCGGCAAGCGGATGAGCGACATCGACGGCGACTTCGAGCCGGTCCAGGTGTTCGACGGAGTCTACTACGTCGGCCTGCGTGAGATCGGTGTCTACGCCATCAAGACCTCGGCGGGGGTGGTGCTGATCGACAGCCTGCTGCCCGGCCAGGCCGAGACCCTGCTGATCCCACACCTGAAGAAGGTCGGCATCGACCCGGCTCAGGTGAAGTACGTCATCGTCACCCACGGCCACGTCGACCACATGGGCGGCGCCAGCTATTTCCAGGATCACTACAAGGCCAAGGTCGCTATGACCGGGCAGGACTGGGACTTCATCGAGAAGGCCCCTGCCGCCGAGCCCGGCGCCCAGCCTAAGCGCGATCAGGTGGTCAAGGACGGCGACAAGATCACCGTCGGCGACCGCACCTTCACCATCCTGTTCACTCCCGGCCACACGCCCGGCTCGCTGTCGGTGCTGATGGACGTCAAGGATCATGGGGTGGCGCACAAGGCGCTGCTGTTCGGCGGCGCCGGGTGGGGCCTGGCGGCCATGCCGATGCCGATGCGGCCGATCTACGCCAACTCCCTGAACCATCTGGAGACCGAGGCGGCGGCCAACCACGTCGATGTGGCGCTGGAGGGCCATCCCTTCCTCAGCAACTCCCTGCTGCGCATCGCCCAGCTGCGCAACCGCAAGGAGGGCGCGCCCAATCCGCTGGTGATCGGCGAGGACGGCTACAAGCGTTACATCTCGGTGTTCAAGGAGTGCCACGCGGCCTCCACCGACCGCTATCAGATGCTGGCCGCCAAATACGGGACCGACCCGAAAAAATGGCCCGGTCAATTTGTGGAATAGGGCAATTCGTCGAATAGGCGCTATCGTCTGAGCAACATCAGGAGGAAGCCATGAGCGGAAACATGTTCAGGCGTGGATTGCTGGCGGCCGCCGCGGTGGCCGCCCTCGGATTGGCTGTGGCCCCGGGCTCGGCCTCGGTCACGCCGGGGCTCAGTTCCGGCAAGGGCCCCGCCCCGGTCTCCATCGACCAGCTGACCTTCAGTCCGGACGGCGAGCTGTTCGTCGCCGACAACCAGGGCGCATCCATCTACGCTGTGGACATCGACCGGTCCGGCGACGCCCCCAAGGGCCTCAAGGCGGTGCCCGACATCGGCAAGCAGGTGGCGGCCATGATGGGCTCCAGCGGCGAGGTCTATCTGACCTCCCTGGCCGTCGATCCCAAGACCGGCAACGGCTATCTGGGCGCCCTGAACACAGCCGGGGGCGGCGCGCTGTTCCGCATCGACGGCGAGGGCCAGGTCAAACCCGTGGCCCTGCAGACTCTGAACTACACCGCCATCGCCCTGCCCAACGCCCCGCCGTTGGTGCCCGGCTATCGCGCCACCCGCGACACTACCGTCACCTCGATGGCCTATAACGACGGGCGCCTCTATGTGGCGGGCCTGTCGAACGAGGAGTTCTCCTCCAAGCTACGCTCCATCCCCTACCCCTTCCGCGCCGAGACCCGGGGGGCCGGGATCGAGATCTTCCACACCAGCCACGGCCAGTATGAGACCCGCTCGCCGGTCTACACCCTGCTGCCGATGACCTTTGCCGGCCGGCCTGAACTGCTGGCCGCCTACCTCTGCACCCCGCTGGTGCGGCTGCCGGTGGAGGCGCTGAAGGACGGGGCCGAGGTGCGCGGGACCACCATCGCCGAGATGGGCCGCCACAACCGCCCGATCGACATGGTCCGCTACACCAAGGACGGCGCCGATTACCTGCTGATGGCCAACAGCCGGCGCGGCCTGCTCAAGGTGCCGGTGGCGGCGGTGCAGTCTGCTCAGGCCATTCCCGAGACCACCAGCATCGACACCCACGACCTGGGCGCCAAGCGGATCAAGGACTTCCCCATCGAGGTCGACCGCCTAGCCCTGGCCAGTCCGCAGACCTTCGCGGCCCTGACCCGCAACGACAAGCACGGGGTGGACCTCCAGGTCGTCGCCCTGCCTTGACCGCAAGGCGCGCGGCGCTCGGCCTGCTGCTGTTGCTGGCCGCCTGCGGCCGGAAGCCTGCGGCGCCCGCTCTGGTGCTGGATCGGCCATCGGGAAAGCCAGCCACGCTGGAAGCCGTTGGCCTGGATAGTGCGGCGCTGAAGACCCTGCGCGCCTTGCCGGGCAACCCTGACGCCTGGACGCCCGTCCTGTCGTTGTCGGTTGGCCCCGGCCTGCCGCCGGTGATGGGCCGCTATGCGGTGACGGGCGGCGCGGTCCGCTTCACCCCCGCCTTTCCGCTGGAGCCCGGCAGGACCTACATCGCCCGCCTCGATCTGGGCGACGGCAAGCCCCTGACCACGCAGGTGACTGCGGCGGGCGCCCCGGCTGAAGCCCAGACGGCGCTGACCGCCGTCTATCCCTCCGGGCCCGTGGTCCCGCAGAACCTGCTGCGCCTCTATCTGCAGTTCTCCGCCCCGATGGCGCAGGGACGCCCGGGATCGCTGGGTCTGCTGGACGAAGCGGGCAAGCCGGTGGACACGCCCTTCCTGCCGCTCGGCATCGAGTTCTGGAGTCCGGACCACACTCGCCTGACGGTGCTGATCGATCCGGGCCGCGTGAAGCGGGGCATCCTGCCGGGGTCGGTGCTGATGGCAAATGGCCGCTACACCCTGACCGCCGGGTCCGACTGGCGCGACGCGCGCGGCGCTCCGGTGCGGATGGATCTGCACTACGGCTTCAGCGTGGGCCCAGCGCAACGCACGGCGCTCGATCTGAAGGCTTGGCGCATAGCGGCCCCGCCCAAAGGGTCACGCACGCCCCTGCGGGTCCAGTTTGACCGGCCGCTGGATCATGGGTTGCTGCTGTCGGGGCTGGGCGTGGCCGATGCGGACGGCGAGCGGCTGGCGGGCAAGGCCGACGCCGAACCGGGCGAGACCGCCTGGTCCTTCACGCCCGACAAACCCTGGCGCGCGGGCGGCTACCGCCTGCTGGTGCAGCCCTGGATCGAGGACCCCGCCGGCAACCGCCCGGGAGTCGCGTTCGAGCGTACGGCCGGAGCGCCGGCCGCCGCCACCAAGCTGATCGAGATGCCGTTCAGGCCGACTGGAAACTAGAAGCGCTTGTCGAGCCAATCGGCGGAATAGTTGAAGATGTGGCCCACGGGGTCGCCGAACTGGCCCGGGGTCTTCTCGCAGGGCACGCAGGGCGTGAAGCCGTGCACCGCACCCTCGGCATAGGCAATGGTCTTGTCCTTGGAGCCGGCCAGATTGTAGCCCATCTCGGCGGACACCAGCCAATAGTGGCCCGTATTGGCGATCAGCAGCATGGGCACGGTGATGCCTGGCGCCGCGCCCGGCAGGTTGTTGTAGTTGGACGACCAGTCGATCCCGGTGACGGAATCCTCGGTCACCGCATAGTTCGGCAGGGCGCGGGTGGCGAAGGTGTGCAGGAAGCGGTTGACACTGGTCTCCAGCGCCCCGTCCTTCAGCTTCTGGCTGACCGGCTCATTACCCGAGGGTACGCGCACCGAATGGATCACCTCGGTCACTTGCGAGCCATCGCCCTTCATCAGCATGTGCGCCGTCTTGGTGTGCTGGAGCAGGCTCAGGTCAGGGCGGTAGATCTTTCCGTAGCGGGTGCCGCCCGGGATCAGGAAGGGTTCGTCATCGGCGAACTTGCCCTTGCCGGCCTTGATCGCCGCCTCACGCTCCAGGGCCCGCTGGACGACCGCGTTGTTGCGGGCTGCCTGGGCGGCGAAGAACTTCTTCTTGAAGGCTTCCGAATAGTGGGCGCCGGTCTTGGCGAAGCCGTTGGCGGCGCTGAAGCTGTCCAGCGACGGGTCAATCTTCTGCGGGTTATTCTCGTCGGTGACCGACGGATCGATGGAATTCAGGAAGACAGCCGCGACGCCCCAGATGGGGTCCAGGAGCACGATGCCGTCGGCCTTGGGAAAGCCGGCGAAGTCGTCGGGGC
>CAIYVC010000148.1 GCA_903929535.1 uncultured Caulobacteraceae bacterium
AAGGCGATCATCCTCGGCGGCGGTCCCAACCGGATCGGCCAGGGCATCGAGTTCGACTACTGCTGCTGCCACGCCGCCTTCGCCCTGAAGGACATCGGGGTGGAGTCGATCATGGTCAACTGCAACCCCGAGACCGTCTCGACCGACTACGACACCTCCGACCGCCTGTACTTCGAGCCGCTGACGGCCGAGGACGTGCTGGAGCTGATCTCGCTGGAGATGACCAACGGGACGCTGATCGGGGTGATCGTACAGTTCGGCGGCCAGACCCCGCTGAAGCTGGCGCAGGCGCTGGAGGACGCGGGCGTGCCCATCCTCGGCACCAGCCCCGACGCCATCGACCTGGCCGAGGACCGCGAGCGGTTCCAGCAGTTGCTGCACAAGATCGGCCTCGTTCAGCCGATCAACGGCATCGCCCGTTCGGCCGAAGAGGCGTTCGCCGCCGTGCGCCGCATCGGCTACCCCGTGGTCATCCGCCCCTCCTATGTGCTGGGCGGTCGGGCGATGGAGATCGTGCGCGATGACGAGCAGCTGTCGCGCTACATCACCAACGCCGTGCAGGTGTCCGGCGACAGCCCCGTACTGATCGACCAGTACCTGTCGCGCGCCACCGAGGTGGACGTGGATGCCGTGGCCGACGAGCACGACGTCTATGTGGCCGGGGTCATGGAGCATATCGAGGAGGCCGGAGTGCACTCGGGCGACAGCGCCTGTTCCCTGCCGCCCTTCTCCCTGCGCCCGGAGACCGTCGCCGAGCTGAAGC
This sequence comes from uncultured Caulobacteraceae bacterium, assembly GCA_903929535.1. Taxonomy (GTDB): domain Bacteria; phylum Pseudomonadota; class Alphaproteobacteria; order Caulobacterales; family Caulobacteraceae; genus BOG-938. The sequence continues at coordinate 764 of CAIYVC010000148.1, forward strand.
GCCAGACCGTGGAGATGGCGCGGGCGCTGAAGGTGCGCGGGCTGATGAACGTGCAGTTCGCCATCGAAGAGCCGCTGTCGGCGGCGCCGCGCATCTTCGTGCTTGAAGTGAACCCGCGCGCCAGCCGCACGGTGCCCTTCGTCGCCAAGACCATCGGCAAACCCCTGGCCGCCATCGCCGCCAAGGTCATGGCCGGTATCCCGCTGAAGAGCTTCGACCTGTCCGAGAACCCCTACGACCACGTGGCGGTGAAGGAGGCGGTGTTCCCCTTCGCCCGCTTCCCCGGCGTCGACACGGTGCTGGGCCCCGAGATGCGCTCGACCGGCGAGGTCATGGGCCTGGACTGGCGCCGCCCCGGCGAGGCCCTGCTGCCCGCCTTCGCCCGCGCCTTCGCCAAGAGCCAGTTGGGCGGCGGCGTGCGCCTGCCGCAGACGGGCTGCGCCTTCGTCTCGGTCAAGGACGCCGACAAGCCCTTCATCGTCGAGCCGATCCGGCTGCTGCTGGAGCGCGGCTTCACCGTGATCGCCACCGGCGGCACCTGCACCTACCTGCGCGATCAGGGGCTGGAGGTGGAGTCGATCAAGAAGGTGCTGGAGGGCCGCCCCCACTGCCTGGACAAGATCAAGAACGGCGAGGTCCAGCTAGTCATCAACACCACCGAGGGCAAGCAGTCGCTGGAGGACAGCTTCACCATCCGCCGCACAGCGCTGATGATGAAAATCCCCTACTATACCACCGCCGCCGGCGCCCTGGCCGCAGCCCAGGCCATCTCCATCGCCAATGAAGAAGCGCTCGAGGTACGGCCCCTGCAAAGCTACACGCATTAGCGGTTTGGGACCGCCCTAAAGCAGCCGCTAGGCGGTAGGGCGAAAGGGAGACCTATCGTCGCGCAAGGCGACGATAGGGAACGCAGGCCTTGCACAGCCGTTTTGGCGATCTTATGCTCTTACCCCCGGACGACAGCGCCCGCGGCCGGCAGAACTGAACGACAAGACTCCTCAAGGGCGACTCGAGCAAAACATCCGCTATGGAAAAAGTGCCGATGACCGGCGAGGGATATCAATCCCTCGACGATGAACTGAAGCGTTTGAAGTCGATCGAACGCCCGAGCGTAATCGCGGCGATCGGCGAAGCGCGCGCGCACGGCGATCTGTCCGAAAACGCCGAGTACCACGCGGCCAAGGAACGGCAGGGCTGGATCGAAGGCCGCATCGCCGAGATCGAGGACAAGATGGCCCGCGCCCAGGTCATCGACGTCAGCAAGCTGTCCGGCGCCCAGGTGAAGTTCGGCGCGACCGTCAGCGTCGTGGACGAGGACACCGAAGAGTCCGCCCGCTACCAGATCGTCGGCGAACACGAGGCCGACGTGAAGAGCGGCCGCCTGTCGATCACCTCGCCGCTCGCCCGCGGCATGATCGGCAAGGAAGTCGGAGACGTGGTGGAGATCAACACCCCCGGCGGCGTGAAGTCGTACGAGATCCTGAAGCTCGAGTGGGTCTGACCGGCTAAGGCCGCCCTGCACCCTCACCCTCAATCCCTCTCCCCTCTAGGGAGAGGGAAGAGTCCCTGCGAATCTGCGACAGTGGGTTTGTGACCCTCGCCATCCTCCAGGCCCGCATGTCCTCGACCCGGCTGCCCGGCAAGGTGCTGGCCGATGTCGCCGGCGCGCCGATGATCCTGCGCCAGATCGAGCGGCTCAGGCGTTCGCGGCGGCTGGAGGGGATCGTGGTGGCGACCAGCGATCATCAGAGCGACGACGGGCTGGCCGAGCTGCTGGAACGCGAGGGCACAGCGGTGCACCGGGGACCGCTGGACGATGTGCTGGGCCGCTATGCGGGAGCCCTTGAGACCTATCCGGCGCCGGTGATCGCGCGCCTGACCGGCGACTGCCCCCTGGCGGACCCGCAGGTGCTGGACGCTGTGATCGACCTGCTGCTGGACGAAGATCTCGACTACGCCGCCAACACCCCCGCCCGCCGCACCTATCCCAAGGGTTTGGACGTGGAGGTAATGCGGAGCCGCTGCCTGCTGCGCGCCGCGCGGGAGACGACCGATCCCTATGAGCGCGAGCATGTGACCCCGTATCTGTACCGGAACCCCCAGCTGTTCGAGCAGGCCTTCCTCAGCCAGGCGGCGGACGAGGGCGAGGTGCGCTGGACGGTGGATCGGCCCGACGACCTGGAGTTCGTGCGCGCGGTCTACGGCGCCCTGCATGCCGACAAGCCGGACTTCACTTCGGACGACGTGCGCGCCCTGGTGCGCGGGCGGCCGGACCTTGCCAGGCTCGGCGGCGAGCGGAGGGTGTGATGGCGGCGGACGTGCGGCTTCGGCCCCTGGATGACAGCGACAAGGACCGACTGTTCGCCTGGCGCAATTCGCCGTAAGTGGCGGCCTATATGTACACCGACCACGCCATCAGCCCGGACGAGCACGCGCGCTGGTTCGCGGGCATCGCGGGGGACAGGCGGCGCGCCTACTGGATCATCGAGGTGGATGGCCAGCCGGCAGGTCTGGCCAACTTCTACGACATCGACGCCCTGCACCGCCGCGCGGCCTGGGCCTACTACCTCGCCGACCCCTCGGTGCGCGGCAAGGGGGTGGGCGGCTATGTCGAATACTGGATGATCGCCCAGGCGTTCGGACCGCTGGGATTGCGCAAGTTGTGGTGCGAGGTGCTGGCCTCCAACGAGGCGGTCTGGCGGCTGCACCAGAAGTTCGGCTTCAAGGAGGAAGCGCGGCTGCGCGCCCATGTGTTGAAGGCGGGAACCCCGCAGGACGTGCTGGGCCTGGGCCTGCTGGCCGAAGAGTGGGCCGAGGCTCGCCCCGCGATGGCGCAGCGGCTGGATCGGATGGGCTTTCAGGTTCCGTAAGGACGGTTCACCCCTAGTCCCTGAGCCGCGTGTTCCACAGCGATGTCGCCAACAGCAACGAGGCCACCGACGCCCCCATCCAGAACAGGATCACGGGGCCGAAGTCGTAGTGGCGCACGCCCGCGGTGATGGTCATGCCCCGCTGGATCAGGACGCCGCTGATCTGTTCCTGGATGGCGGCGCCGAGGTAGCTGAAGACACCGGTCACCGACATGGCGGCGCCGGCCACGGTCTTAGGGCAGATGTCGGTGATGAACAGGCTGCCGAGCGCGGTGACCAGCCCCATCATGCCGGCGCCGAACAGGACCATGCCGGCCATCAGGACCGTGGAGTCGTGGGGCCCGTAGAAGATCAGCCACAGCCCGACCAGCTCCAGCAGGCCGAAGATGAGGTTGGCGGGCGGGCGGCGGGCGTTGAAGGCGTAGTCGGACAGGAAGCCATAGGCGATGGCCCCGGCTATGCCCGCCAGGTTGCTGATCAGGAGGATCGACCCCGCCGCGGGCAGCGAATAGCCCCGCGCTTCCTGCAGGTAGAGCACGCCCCAGCTGTTGATGGCGTAGCGGGTGACGTAGATCAGGGCGCTGGAGAGGGCCAGGGCCCAGACGGCGGGGATCTTGAGGATCGACAGCTGGGTCAGGAACAGGGTGGCCTTGGGCTTGGCCTTTTCCTCGTAGTGGTCGCCCCGCCAGTCGCCCACGGGCGGAAGCCCCAGGGTCTTGGGCCGGTCCTGCGCCCACAGATAGACGCCCGCAGCCGTGACCAGGCCCAGTACGGCCGGGCCCCAGAAGCCGTAGCGCCAGCCGAAGGCCGCGACGATGCCGCCGACGGCGACGAAGGTGAGGCCCTCGCCGATGGCGTGGGAGGTGCTCCAGACACCGAAATAGCGGCCGCGCTCGCGGTTTGAGAACCACTGGGTCATGGCCACCACCGATCCCGGCGCGCCCAGACTCTGGAACCAGCCGTTCAGGCCCCAGAGCAGGCACGATGTCCAGAGAACGGTGGAGAAGCCCATGCCGAGGTTGCAGAGGGCTGAGGCGAACATGCCGACGGCCAGGAAGCGCTTGATGTTGGCGTGGTCCGCGAGGAGGCCGCTGGACAGCCTGCCGATGGCGTAGCCGTAGAACAGGAAGGAGCCGATCAGGCCAAGGTCGGTGGGGCTGAACACGCCCTGGTCGATCAGGGGCTTCTTCACCACGCCCAGCGCGAGGCGGCAGGTGTAGATCAGGCCGTAGCCGAGGGTGATGGCGGCCATGACGCGGAAGCGGTGACGGCGGTAGGCGCGGTCAATCTCGGCCTGGCTGGTCAGGGGCGCGATGGCGGGGCCAGCCGCGAAATAGGACAGGACTAGCCGCATATGTTTCCGCGCCCCCGGAGGTCTCAGGTGCAGCCTATGCGCAAGCTTAGGCGGAGCCTAGCGGTGGGGACGCCGCACCCGGTTAGAGACCATGGAGGTCCTCGCCGAGGTTCTGAGTTTCTGAGTTTCTGGCCAGGAGGCATGGCGGGCGGCGAGCACTATCGCCAGGGCGGTCAGGACGCCGACGGCGAGCCACCACTGCTGCCAGAGGCCGAAGCTGAAGGCGCCGATGGTCTGGTAGGCGGCGGCCGAGGCGGCGGCGGCGGCGACGAGCATGCGGTCTCGCTCAACGAGGCCCGCCAGACGGCGGAAGATGGCGGCGATCACGAGGGCGGCGAGGACGGCGCCGGGCAGTCCCAGCTCCAGCCAGACCTGGAGGGCGGCGTTGTGCGGGTGTAGCGGGATGTCGGGGACGAAGGCGCGGCTGGAGTCCATGCCCCAGCCCAGCCAGGGGTGGGTCGCGACGCGGTGGGCGGCGAAGATCCAGATGTCGACCCGCTCGCGCCAGGACGGCGGCAGCCGGTCGGCCAGGGCGTAGAGGTCGATCACCGCGTCGGCGCCGTTGATGATCCAGGGCGCCGCCAGCCAGTAGAGGGCGGACAGACCGCCTACGACGCTGAGTCCGACAACGCCGTCGGCCCACACCAGCCCGAAGGCCGCGACACCGGCGGTCAGGGCGGCCAGGGGCGCGTCCTGATGCAGCAGGAAGGCGGTTGCCACGGCGCCGCAGGGACCGATCAGGGCCAGCCGGCGATGGCCGCGCAGCCACAGGATCAGGCCCGCGGGCCACAGCAGGGGCGCCAGCACATAGCCGCCGCGCGCGGCGTAGATGAGGGCCAGGTCCGGGGTGATCTGGGGTTGGAAACGGACGGCCAGCCAGCTGTAGATGCCGGCGCCGGCGAGGCCGTCGCAGACCAGGATGGCGCCCAGGGCGACGATGGCGAAGGCCAGGCAGCGGGCGGCCATCCGGGCGTGGCGCCGCGTCAGGCCCTCGGCCGCGTTCATCAGGAAGAGTGCGCACAGCATCAACAGGGCGAACTGGATGGCTGACATGTGCTGCAGAGCCGAGGAGGCGGAGCTGGCCTCCGCCCAGGGACGGATCGGGCTCCAGATCATGGCCACGGCGGCCCAGAGGGAGAAGGCGGCGATGGCCGCGATGACGGGGAACCAGGGGGCCGCGATCCACCAGGGTCCGATAACCAGCACAGCCGCCAGGGCGGTCAGGGGCGCCAGGCCCAGGGGGGCCAGGTAGGCGACGGGGGCGATCAGGGACGTCAGCCCGGCGAGCACGGCCGCCCGCGGGCTCACGCGCATGGGCGAAGCTCCTGGTCCAGCCCCAAGTCCAGGCCCACGTCCAGGTCCAGCAGGCTGTCGATCGACAGCCAGTCGCTCTGCTCGCGTAGGGGCCGGTAGTGGAGCAGCGCCTCCAGGAACGACCAGGCCGCGTGGTCGTGATCCAGGTGGTGGGACAGAAGGCCGATGGGCTGGCGCCACTTCTGCTCCAGGCGGCGGTGGGCCAGGGCGCGGACGAGCTGGTTCAGGAGCCGATCACGGCCCTTGAAGCGCGGGCGGGGCTGCCAGCGCAGCAGGTCCAGATGGGTGTCGACGCGGGTGGCGGAGGCCTCGCCGCCCCAGGCGGAGACGGCGGTCAGGCTGGCGCCGGTCAGGGCTTCGGCGACGTTGGGCGGCAGCTGGTTCCAAGGCGGCACATAGACGGGCGCGCGGCGGGTGAAGGCGGCCAGGGCGCGCCAGCCGGCCAGCAGCCGGGCGGACACCTCGGCGGGGATAAGGGCGGCGGCGAATTCATGGGGATGGCCGGAGGGACCGTCGTTGCGGTGATAGACCCCGTGCTGGACCACGGTGATGTTCGGGTGGGCGTTGATGACGCCGGGCAGGGCCGGGTCGAGACTGCCGGGCACCACCGCCAGGGCTAGGGGCGCGCCCGCGGCCTTGGCCACCTGCAGCAGACGGCACAGAGGGCCGGTCAGGGCCTGGGCGTCGTCGTCACGCCACCAAAAGCAGGGCCGCATGCCCGCCCGGCGCCAGCGCTCCAGCTCCAGCCGCAGGAGAAACCAGCCCAGCATCAGCCTTCGATCTGCGCCAGTCTGCGGTCGGAGGCGACGTAGTAGGTCGGCCCGGCCAGGGAGGTTTCGGCGGCGGGCTCTTCCAGCCGCGCGCGCAGGGTCGAGATCAGCGGGTAAAGGCCCGCCATCAGCGCCAGCAGGAAGCCCCACTCGCCCTCGCGGTAGCCCTTGCGCGTGACGTAGCACTTGTAGAAGCGGCGGAACGCCCGCCAGAGGTTGGACAAGACACCGCCCTTGGGTTTGACCCGCAGGTCGACGGCGCGCAGAGCGGTATAGCGTTCCAGGCGGCGCATCATGTCGCCGATGTCGTCGTCCACGTGGTGGGCGATGCCGTGGCTGAGCTTCTTGCCCTCGACGCCCTGGAAGCGGACCGTGGGATGGACCTGCTCGCCGCCCCACCGCTTGGCCCCACGCCGGAACAGCCGGGCTACCGAGGTGGTGCCGAACGAGCCGCCCCAGCCGAACCGGATCAGACGTTCGCCGACGTAGTTGTCGATAGGCACCTGGAAGAAGTCGGCGCCCGGGGCGCTGTCCACCAGGACGCGGATTTCCTCGGCGAGCGCCGGGCCCACGCCTTCGTCGGCATCGACTTCCAGGATCCAGTCGCCGCGGGCGGCGGCGACGGCGGCGGCGCGGCGGGCGCCCTCCAGCGGAAAGGCGCCGACCAGGACGGTGTTGGCGTAGCGGCGGGCGATGGCTTCGGAGCGGTCGGTGCAGCGGTCCAGCAGAACCACGACCTCGTCGGCGAACTGGAGCTGCGACAGGCAGGCCTCGAGGATGCGCTCTTCGTTATGGACGCAAAGCACGACCGACAAGGACGCCATGAGCAACTCTCCACCGGGACTATTGTATCGTTGACGACGCCAGAGCCGGACCCTCCCCAGTCTTGATTGAAATAAATCAGTAGTTTTGTATGAATTTGTAAGTATAACTAGGTTTATATTGCATATACCATCGTATATATCTTTGAGCAATTATTGAGCATATGCTCGATTTCGTGGAAAACACCGGGCAGAAAGGCGTCGCGCCCAAGTCTATCCGGGCGTCCGGCGGTGCGACAATCCGGCGCATGCTATTCAGAGCGGGGGAGTAAGACACAGATGGGACTGCCCGCCCGCAACCGAGATCCACAGATGTTCGATCAACGGCTGAAAATCCTGTTCCTCTGCGCCCTGGTAGCCGGGGTCTTCATCCTCGACACGGAAACCAGCTACGACGTCGCCGCATCCGGCTGCTACTCGGTGACGGTGCTGTTCGGCGTCAGCCTGTTCAGGGCGCGTGGGGTGATGATCCTGGCCTGCATCTGCGCCGGGCTGACCGCCCTGTCGGCGATCCTGACCCATTCGCACGAGCATGGCGTGGCCCTGGTCAACATGCTGATCAGCGTCCTGGCGCTGGCCACGGCGACCTTCCTGGCGCTGCGCATCGTGGCGGTGGAAGCCGAGGCGCGGGACGCGCAGGCTCATGTCGGCCGGCTGACGCGGATGAACAGCCTGGGCGCGCTGACCGCGTCCATCGCCCACGAGATCAACCAGCCCCTGACCGCCATCCTGGCCAGCGGCAACGCCGGCGTGCGCTGGCTGGCCCAGGCCCCGCCCCGGATGGACCGGGCCCAGGCGAACTTCGACCGCATCGTCACCGAAGCGGGCCGCGCGGGCGACATCATCGACAGGCTGCGCCGCCTGGCGCGGGGCGACCCGCCCAGCAAGACCTTGATCGACCTCAACGCCGCCATCCAGGAAGCCGCCGGGCTGGTGAAGGCCGACTATGACCGTAGCGGAGCCTCGCTGGAGTTCAGGCTCCCGGCGGCGGCGCCGGTGGTGCTGGCCGATCCGGTGCAGATTCAGCAGGTGCTGCACAATCTGCTCTCCAACGCCCTGGAGGCGGGCGACGGTCACAGCAAGCGCCGCAAGCACCGCGTGACCCTGTCGTGCGAGACGGTGGCCGACGAAGCCGTGGTGACGGTCGCCGACCTGGGCGTCGGCCTGCCCTCCGATGCCACGGAGAAGGTGTTCGACGCCTTTTGGACGACCAAGGGATCGGGTATCGGCATGGGTCTGACGATCTGCCGGTCGATCGTGGAAAACCACGGCGGGACGATGTCGATCGCCGCCAACCGCCCTAGGGGGGCGCGTGTGATGTTCAGCCTGCCTGCTTCGACAAGGACCGCCTGATGATTGCCGCCGCAGCCCAAGACGCCGAGCCCGTCGTCTATGTGATCGACGACGACGACTCGATCCGCTTCTCCCTGGAGGACCTGCTGGGATCGGTGGGGCTGGAGGCGCGGACCTTCGCTTCCGCCGAGGCGTTCGCGGCCAGTCCCCGGGAGGACCGGCCCGCCTGCGTCATCCTGGACATCCGCATGCCGGGGATGAGCGGGCTGGACTGGCAGCGCGAGATGGCGGCGGGCAAGGACCATCTACCCATCGTCTTCATCACCGCCCACGGCGACGTGCACATGTCGGTCAAGGCGATGAAGGCGGGCGCGATCGAGTTCCTGACCAAGCCGTTCCGCGACCAGGACCTGCTGGACGCGATCCGCGAAGGGCTCAAGCTGAACGTCGAACAGCGCGCAGCACACGCCGAACTGACCCGCCTGCGCGCCTGCTACGGCGCCCTGGACAAGCGCGAGAAGCAGATCATGCGCGAAGTGGTCGACGGATCCCCCAGCCGCGAGATCGCCACCGCCCTGGGCCTCAGCGAGATCACCATCAAGGTGCGCCGGCGCCAGATCATGCAGAAGATGCAGGCCGGCTCGATACCGGCCCTGGTGCGCATGGCGGTGAAGCTCCAGGCGGCCGAGGGCTAGCCCGCGAAGTCTCGGTGAACACCGCCACCTGATCGCGAAGGCCCGCGGGTCCCGCGGAGCCGTGGCGCATCGACCGGTGGCCGACATAGGAACCTTCCCCGCCGCCTGCGGTTGGCTAGTCCCAACTGAAAGCAGGAGAATCCGATGGCGACGAAAAGCGGCTTCACGACCGATGTGGGCAACGGCGGGGAAACCCACCAGCACGCTCCGCCTTCGGGCGCCGCGACCTCGGACGGCCACCTGACCACCAACCAGGGCATCAAGGTTTCCGACAATCAGAACCAGCTGAAGTCGGGCGAGCGCGGTCCGGTGCTGCTGGAGGACTTCGTCCTTCGCGAGAAAATCTTCCACTTCGATCACGAGCGCATTCCGGAGCGCATCGTGCACGCCCGCGGGACGGCCGCGCACGGCTTCTTCGAGCTTTACGAGAGCCTCGCGGACATCACCAAGGCTGACCTGTTTCAGCGCGCCGGGGAGCGCACGCCGCTGTTCACCCGCTTCTCGACCGTGGCCGGCGGGGCCGGGTCCGTCGATACCCCCCGCGACGTGCGCGGCTTCGCGGTCAAATTCTACACCCAGGAAGGCAACTGGGACCTGGTCGGCAACAACATCCCGGTCTTCTTCATCCAGGACGCCATCAAGTTTCCCGACCTGGTCCATTCGGTGAAGATGGAAGCGGACCGGGGCTTCCCGCAGGCCGCCAGCGCGCACGACACCTTCTGGGACTTCATCAGCCTGATGCCGGAATCCACCCACATGATCATGTGGGCCATGTCCGACCGCACCATCCCGCGCTCGCTGCGCACCATGGAAGGCTTCGGCGTCCACACCTTCCGCCTAGTCAACGCGGCTGGGAAGTCCACCTTCGTCAAGTTCCACTGGAAGCCCAAGCAGGGGGTCGCTTCAACCTGCTGGGACGAGGCGGTCAAGATCGCCGGGGCCGATCCGGATTTCCACCGCCGCGACCTGTTCGAGGCCATCGGGCGGGGCGATTTCCCGGAATGGGAGCTGGGCATCCAGGCCTTCGATCAGGCCTTCGCCGACAGCATGCCCTTCGACGTGCTCGACCCGACCAAGCTGATCCCCGAGGAGGTGCTGCCCGTGCGTCTGATCGGTCGCATGGTGCTGGACCGCTATCCGGACAACTTCTTCGCCGAGACCGAACAGGTGGCCTTCTGCCCCGCCAACGTCGTGCCCGGCGTGGACTTCACCAACGACCCGCTTCTGCAGGGCCGTCTGTTCAGCTACCTCGACACCCAGAAGAGCCGCCTGGGCACCGCCAACTTCCACCAGATACCGATCAACGCCCCCAAATGCCCGGTCATGAACTTCCAGCGCGACGGGCAGATGCAGATGACCGTGCCCAAGGGTCGCGCCAACTACGAACCCAATAGCTTGAGCGCTCAAGGCGAGAGCGGCGGGCCGCGCGAATGTCCTGCCCACGGCTTCACCACCTTCCCCTCGGCGGACGCGCCCACCGAACAAGGCGACAAGCTGCGCCTGCGCCCGGCGAGCTTCGCCGACCACTACAGCCAGGCGCGGATGTTCTACCGGTCGCTGGACGTCGCCGAGCAGAGCCACGTCGCCTTCGCCCTGGTGTTCGAACTGTCCAAGGTTGATGCACCCGCGATCCGCACCCGCATGCTGGGCAACCTGATCAACGTCGACGAGGATCTGGCCGCGCGGGTCGCGGGCGGGCTCAACATGCCGCTGCCCGCCGCCAACGCGGCTGCGGCTCCGGTGCTCGACATGGAGCTGTCTCCGGCCCTGAAACTCGTCCGGGGCAAGCGCGACCTGCACACGCTGAAGGGCCGCGCGGTCGGCATCCTCGTGGCGGACGGTTCAGACCCGGCCACCGTCCAGGACCTGCATGCCGCCGTCACCGAAGCCGGGGGACGGCCATTGATCGTGGCCCCCAAGATCGGCGGCGTGACCTTGTCGGACGGCAAGATGCTGGCGGTGGACAAGCAGTTGGCGGGCTTTCCCTCGGTGATGGTCGACGCCATCGCGGTGGTGCTGTCAGACGACGGCTGCGCCAGCCTGATCAACGACGGCGCCGCGGTGCAGTTCGTCATGGACGCCTTCGGCCATCTCAAGTGCATCGCCGCCGACGACGGCGCTCAACCGCTGCTGATGAAGGCGGGTGTGACGCCGGACGAAGGCGTTGTGGCGCCCAACAAGGGCTTCGTGAAGGCGGCCGGCAAACGCTATTGGGACCGCGAGCCGGGGGTCAGGAAACTTCCTCGGGCTCAGTCTTAGGCAGGCTGCCGGCGTTCGGGCAGAGGCGCTCTGCGGCCAGCCGCCGCGCTTGCCTGAATGGTTGGGACGCGCGAGAGGATGCCCGACATCCTTATGAGCATGATGGCCGCCAAAATCGGCCTGCATTGTTGGCTATCATGCTCTCGCCGCCTGATCGGACCTCGCGTTGCTCTCAATCGCCTTCGCCCTGGCTCTGGCCGCCGCTCCCGCCTCCGCCTCGGCGCCCGGCGCCGACGGCTGCGCCCTGCTCAATCCGTCCGCCTGCCGCGACGCGGGGACCCTGGCGCGCGACGCGGCGTTCCGCACGGCCCTGCGCCAGTTCGTCGGCGAGCGGCGCACCGGCTATCTGACCGGTGCGGGCCAGGCCTATCCTGAGGCGCTGGCGGTGCTGAGCGGCCCGGCCCAGCCGGTGCGGCGGCTGCGTAACCTCTATGTGTTCACCGCCTGCGCGGATGCGTCGTGCGACGACCAGGGGTCGGTGGCGCTGCAGCCGGACGGGGAGCTGGCGGCGGTCGCCATCCTGCACAGCGACTGCGTGGGCCTGCGCCGGGTGGGCGACTGCGCCCAACGCGAGGTGCTGAGCATCCTGCGCCGACAGGACGACGATCTGGGGCTGATCGAAGCGCTGTCCGCCCAGGCCCGCCAGGACCTGTCCACCCGCCCCATCACGCCCGGCATGCCGATCAAGAACCTCGACCGGGTGGAGGTGATCGCGCTGGACGGCCCGCCTGCCCCCGCCGCTCCGCAGATCGCG
>CAIYVC010000149.1 GCA_903929535.1 uncultured Caulobacteraceae bacterium
CTGCCCAAGCCGATGCGCGAAGCGGCCCGCAAGGCCGAAGAATACGCCCGCGGCATGGCTACCGGCGGCACCCTGTTCGAGGAACTGGGCTTCTACTACGTCGGCCCGATCGACGGTCACAACCTCGACCACCTGGTGCCGATCCTGAAGAACGTGCGCGAGATGGACGACCGGCCGGTGCTGGTCCACGTCGTCACGCAAAAGGGCAAGGGCTATGTCCATGCCGAGAGCGCGGCGGACAAGTACCACGGGGTGGTCAAGTTCGACGTGGTCACCGGCAAGCAGGCCAAGGCCGCGTCCAACGCCCCCAGCTACACCAAGGTGTTCGCCAACGAGCTGATCAAGCAGGCGGAGAAGGACGAGCGCATCGTCGCCATCTCGGCCGCCATGCCCACCGGCACGGGGCTGGACGCCTTCGGCGCCCGCTTCCCCGAGCGCACCTTCGACGTCGGCATCGCCGAGCAGCACGCGGTGACCTTCGCCGCCGGCATGGCCGCGGACGGCATGAAGCCCTTCTGCGCCATCTACTCCACCTTCCTGCAGCGCGGTTACGACCAGGTGGTGCACGACGTGGCCCTGCAAAGGCTGCCGGTGCGCTTCGCCATGGACCGCGCGGGCCTGGTCGGCGCCGACGGCGCCACCCACGCCGGCTCCTTCGACATCGGCTTCCTCGGCGCCCTGCCGGGCTTCGTCATCATGGCCGCCGCCGACGAGGCGGAACTGGCCCGCATGGTCGCTACCTCGGCCGCCATCGACGACCGCCCCTCGGCCTTCCGCTATCCGCGCGGCGACGGCGTGGGCGTGGACATGCCCAATCCGGCGCTGCCGCTGGAGATCGGCAAGGGCCGTATCGTCCGCGAAGGCTCCAAGATCGCCATCCTGTCCCTCGGCACCCGCCTGGCGGAATCGCTGAAGGCCGCCGACCGCCTCGGCGCTCAGGGCTTCTCCACCACCGTGGCCGACGCCCGCTTCGCCAAGCCGCTGGACGAGGAACTGCTGCTGCGCCTGGCGCGCGAGCACGAGTTGCTGATCACCGTGGAAGAGGGCTCGATGGGCGGCTTCGGCGCCTTCGTCCTGCATTCCCTGGCCAGCCATGGCGCCCTGGACCGCGGCCTGAAGGTTCGCACCCTGATGCTGCCCGATATCTTCCAGGATCACGACAAGGCCGAGGTCATGTACGCCCAGGCCGGTTTGGACGCAGACAGCATCGCCCGCACGGCGTTGGAAGCCCTTGGCGGCGCTGAAGCCGCCGCAGCCCTGAGCGCCTGATGATCAAGCCCGTTCTCTTCGCCGCCGCCGTTTCGCTGTTCGCAGCACCGGCCTTCGCCGCCGATGCGCCGCCCGCGCCGGTCCGCACCATCGTCCAGAGCTTCCCCGCTTCGGGCGCGCCCAACCAGCAGGTCAATGTTGCGACGGTCGCCTTTCCCGCAGGCGCGGTGCTCGCCTATCACACCCATCCCGGCGAAGAATCCGGCGTGGTTGTCTCGGGTCTGCTGAAGATCGAGGAAGACGGCAAGCCGCCGCTGCTGGTCAAGCCGGGCGAAAGCTTCCTGATCCCGCGCGGCGTCGCCCACCAGGCCTCCGCGCCTCAGGGCGAGACCCACCTGATCTCCACCTATGTGGTGGACAAGGACAAGCCGCTGGCCACGCCGCGGCCCTAAGCTCCACTACTTCCGCTCACACACCGCGAAGAACTTGGCGACGGTGATCAGCTCAGCCGGCGTCGCCGTCAGCGCGTAGGCGCCGTCGCCGACCTTGACCGACAGGGCGCCGGTGCGGCGGAAAGCACGCCGAAACCCAGATGGCGGCCCAGGTGCAGGGCAAGGCCCAGCTGGTCGACGTGGCCACCGCCCTGTCCTCGGCCCAGTCCAGCCTTGAAACCGTGATGGCCGTGCGCGACCAGGTGATCTCCGCCTATCAGGAGATCATGCGCCTGCAGATTTAGGTCATGAGCGCCTTCCTGATCTCGGATGTGAAGGCCAAGACTCCGGAAGCCTTCGACGCCTACCGGGCCCATGCGGCGGCTTCCCTCGCGCTTTACGGCGGCCGACAGGTCTCCCGCCGCGGGACGCTCCAGATCACCGAGGGCTGCTGGGCGCCCCAGGCTTTCGTCATCGTGGAGTTCGACACCGTCGAGCAGGCCCGCGACTGGTACGAGTCGCCCGAACACGCCGAGGCCATGGCCCTGCGCGTCGAGGCCTACAACGGCGACATGATCCTGGTCGACGGCGCGGCCGGCGACTCGGATTAACCTTCCCCTTCAAGCCGGGCCGCCAAAAGCCCCGCGTCTTAACTATGATCGTGCGTTAGCCGGAGTGATTCTATGAACGGGGCCGAGGTGTTGGACGTTGGGCGCGAGGCCATCTGGCTGACGCTGCAGCTGTCCGCGCCAATCCTGATGGTGGGCCTAGTGGTCGGGGTGCTGATCGGCTTCTTCCAGGCCCTGACCCAGATCCAGGAACAGACCCTGGTGTTCGCTCCCAAGATCCTGGCGGTGTTCCTGGCGCTGCTGTTCTTCCTGCCCTTCATGGGGTCGCTGCTGGCCACCTTCATGGCCCAGATCGCCGCCCGCATCGCCGGCATGTAGGGATGTCCATCCTCGGCCTGCCGATCCAGGTCTACCACTTCGGCCTGATCTTCCTGCGCGTCGGGTCGATGGTCATGCTGATCCCGGCCATCGGCGAGGGGACGGTGCCGCCCCGGCTGCGCCTGGGCCTGGGCCTGCTGCTGTCGATCTGCCTGGGCCCCGTGGCCGGCCCGACCCTGCCGCCTATGCCCGATGGCGTCGGGACCATGTTCGGTCAGCTGTTCAAGGAGCTGTTCATCGGCCTGATGCTGGGGGCGATCCTGCAGATCATGCGCATGGCGCTGGACGTCTGCGGCGAGATCATGTCGATCCAGACCACCCTGGCCTTTTCCCAGACCGCCAACCCTTTGGAGGCCCAACCGGGCTCCAGCCTCGGCAGCTTCCTTGGCCTGGTCGGGGTCAGCCTGCTGTTCGCCACCAACGTGCACCACCTGTTCATCGGCGCCATCGCCCGCTCCTACGTGCTGTTCCCGCCGACCAAGCCGCCCCTGCTCGACGACGCGGCGGTGATGGCGGTCAAGACGGTGTCGGAAGCCTTCGGCCTGGGTGTGCAGCTGGCCGCGCCGGTGATCGTCTTCTCACTGGTGTTCAACATCGCCACCGGCCTGATCGGGCGGCTGATGCCGCAGTTCCAGATCTTCTTCGCCTCCTCGCCGCTGAGTGTGCTGCTGGGCCTGTCGATCGTCATGCTCAGCCTCGGGCTGATCGGCATGGTCTGGCTGCAGCGCTACCAGATGTTCCTGCAGCAGTTCTCCTAGAGGGGCTGCGGGATGGCGGAAGACACGGATCCAGACTCAAAGACAGAAGACGCCACCGGCAAACGGCTGGACGAGGCGCGCAGCAAGGGCGATGTGCCCAAGACCCCGGACCTGCCGCAGTGGGCCTCCATGGCCGCGGTGACCGGCGTGCTGGTGGTGATGGGTGGATCGTTCGCCAACGGCCTGATGCGCGACCTGACCCCCTTCCTCGCGCACCCGGGCGATTTCGAGCTGGAGAACAACGGCGCAGTCCAGGTGATGCGCCAGGGACTCCTGGCCGCCATGCCGATCATGCTGGCGGTGCTGCTGACATGCGCCGCCGCGGGCATCTTCGGTAACTTCATCCAGACCGGCTTCATGTGGGCGCCGGACAAAATAAAGCCGGACATCTCCAAGCTGTCGCCCCTGGGCGGGCTGAAGCGGATGTTCGGCATCGACGGCTTCATCAGCTTCTTCAAATCCTTGATCAAGATCTTCGTCATCGGCTTCATCTGCTGGATGACCCTGCGTCCGCACTGGTCGGAGCTGCAGGAACTGAGCATGGCCGAGCCCGAACGGATGCTGCCGTTCGCGGTCGAGATCCTGAAGTCGCTGTTCTACTCGGTGCTGGGCGCGCTGGGCGTTGCCGCCCTGGCCGACTGGTTCCTGCAGCGGTTCCGCTTCGCCCAGCGCATGAAGATGAGCCGCGAAGAGATCAAGGAAGAGAACCGCCAGGCGGAAGGCGATCCGCAGATCAAGGCCAAGCTGAGGCAGCAGCGGATGGAGAAGTCCCGGCGGCGGATGATGCTGCGCGTGGCCAAGGCCACGGTGGTGGTGGTCAACCCGACCCACTATGCGGTGGCGCTGCTCTACGACACCGATGAGGCGCCTGCGCCGCTTTGCGTCGGCAAGGGAGTCGATACCCTGGCCTTCAAGATCCGCGAGGTGGCCGAGGCCAACAACGTGCCGATCATCGAGGACCCGCCCCTGGCCCGCGCCCTCTATGCCACCGTTGAGATCGACCAGAGCATCCCGCGCGAACACTACAGCGCCGTGGCCAAGGTGATCGGCTTCGTCATGGCCGCCAGCCGCCGTAGAGCCAAGCCGCACCGCTAGATGCTCGTTTAGGGCGCACGAGCCCAATGCCCTATGATCGGCCCATGATTCGCATGACATCCGGTGAGGGTCATGGCTGACGAGACCAAGATCGCGGCCGGACCGCGGGCGTCGCGCCGGCTTGATCCCTGGATTCCCATCGGCGGGCTGTTCTTCATCGGGGCGGTCGCCGCCGCCGCCTATCCCGTCCTGCACGCAGGACCCGCGACCGCTGGCGGGCTGATGCTGCTGATCGGCCTGGCGGGCGTGGCGGTGCTGGGTGTGTACGGCTTCCGCATGCATGGCCCGGCCGAACCCACCGACGATCTGGAGGCCTTGCTCGAGGCCCTGGCCGAGCCCGCCGCCGCCATCAGCCTGGACGGCAGGATACTGACCGCCAACGCCGCCTGGCGCGCCGCCGGAGCCCCGGTCCTGCGCCTGCCGGCTCCCCGGACGGGAGGCGCCGGTCTGTTCAACGCCCTGAAGGCCGCTGCCCGAGGCCAGACCGGCGCCGCCGAGATCGAGTTCGCCGGACGCTTGTGGCGGGCCAGCGCCGCGCGGGTCGATGATCGCCGCACCCTGCTGCGCCTGCATGAGCCCGCCCAAGCCGCCGTCGCCGCCCCGGTCGCCGCCCCGCCGCCCGCCGCCGCCGGGCCGGTCGAGCTGGACGCCCTGACCCAGGCCGCCCCCTTCGGCGCCGCTCTGCTGGACGGAACCGACCCCTTCGCCGCCGCCATCCTGGAAGCCAATCCGGCGCTCAGCGCCATGAGCGGGGACCTGGCCGCGCCGGGCCGCGCCTTCGGCGAGCTGATCGATCCCGCAAGCCGCGCCGAGGCCGCCGCGCGCATCGCCTCGGGGCGTCTGGGGGCCGTGGAGGTCAAGCTGGTCGGCGAGCCGCCGCGCATCGCGCATCTTTATCTGTCGGCCCTGGACGGGCGGACCCTGGCCTATCTGGTGGACGTGTCAGAGCAGAAGCAGCTGGAGCTGCAGCTGGCCCAGTCGCAGAAGATGCAGGCCATCGGCCAGCTCGCCGGCGGCGTGGCCCACGACTTCAACAATCTGCTCACCGCCATCCAGCTGCGCCTGGACGAGCTGCTGCATCGCCATCCTGTGGGCGATCCCTCCTACGAGGGCCTGACCGAAATCCGCCAGACCGGGGTGCGGGCCGCCGACCTGGTGCGCAAGCTGCTGGCCTTCTCGCGCAAGCAGACCGTCCAGCGCGAGACGCTGGATCTGGGCGAGCTGATCAGCGAGTTCGAGGTGCTGCTGCGCCGCCTGCTGCGCGAGGACGTCAAGCTGCAGACCGACTATGGCCGCAATCTGCCCCTGGTGCGCGCCGACAAGAGCCAGTTGGAAACGGCGGTCATGAACCTGGCGGTCAACGCCCGCGACGCCATGCGCGGCCACGACGCCGGCGGGCCCGGCGTGGTGCGCATCCGCACCGCCCGTCTATCGCAGGCCGAGGCTCGGGCCCTGGGCTATCCCGAAGCGCGCGAGGGCGACTGCGCCCTGATCGAGGTGGCCGACACGGGTCCCGGCATCGCGCCGGACGTCCTGGCCAAGATCTTCGAGCCCTTCTTCACCACCAAGCCGGTGGGCGAGGGCACGGGTCTGGGGCTGGCTACCGTCTACGGCATCGTCAAACAGGCCGACGGCTGGATTCATGTCGACAGCAAGTTGGGCGAAGGCGCCGCCTTCCGCATCTTCCTGCCGATCTATGTCCCGCCGCTGAACGCCGCTCCCGCCGCCGAGACGCCCAAGCCCAAGCCCGCCGCGCGCGACCTGTCCGGCGTGGGCCGCATCCTGTTCGTGGAGGACGAGGACGCGGTGCGCGGGGTGGCGGCGCGCCTGCTGCGGGCGCGCGGCTATGAGGTGATCGAGGCTTGCGACGGCGAGGAGGCCCTGATGCTGGCCGAACAATACGCCGGCCAGATCGACCTTCTGATCTCCGACGTCATCATGCCGGGACTGGATGGCCCCACCCTGCTGAAGAAGGCGCGCCACTTCCTGGGCTCGGCGCCGGTGATGTTCATCTCAGGCTACGCCGAGGCGGAGTTCTCCGACCTGCTGGAAGGTGAAACCGGCGTGACCTTCCTGCCCAAGCCTCTGGACATCAAGATCCTGGCCGAACGGGTCAAGCAGCAGCTGGCCGCGTAACTAGTCTTCGCGCTTCTTCGGCTCGTCCCGTTTGGTCCCCGCCGGGCATTCCTCGCTGAGCCGGTGGGCGTCGATCGAGGCTTCGATCGGGATGGCCAGGCCGCCGAGATTGGCCTGCAGATGGCTAGTCAGCTGGAAGCTGGTCGGGGTGTAGGCGCCGTCGACCTTGATCTTGGCGCGCACGCCGCTGTCGATGCACTCACCCTCCATCTCCGCCCGGCCGCCCACGAAACGCGTCTTGTCGTACTTGCAGGTGTAGTGGGAGTTGGAGGGGCCGCTCAGGAAGTTGATCACCTGATCCTGCGTCAGGCATTTGCGGTCGGTCTTTGTGCTGGCCACGGGGAAGGACACCTTGCTGGTGCTCTCCCAATAGCCGGGCAGGATCGGGCTGTCCTCGATGGCGCGGGCGGGCAGGCTGGCGGCGCCCGTGATGGCCAGGGCCGCGGCGGTCAGCAGAACCAGACGCATCGTCAATACTCCATTGGTCCGCAGGACCATGGCCGGTCCATGAGGCTGCAAAATGGCCGCGTTGGCCAATCGGCCCGAAGGGCGTAGGCTGGCGTCACAACAAACTCAACACCGGGGGAGGCCCGATGTTTACCCTTACCGTCAACGGCAAGGCGCGTTCCGTAGAGACCGAGGCCGATACGCCCCTCTTGTGGGTCTTGCGCGATGAGCTGGAACTCACCGGTACGAAGTTCGGCTGCGGCATCGCCCAGTGCGGCGCCTGCACCGTGCATGTCGACGGCGTCGCCGTTCGCTCCTGCTCGATGCCGATCAGTTCGGTGGATGGCAAGTCGGTCACCACCATCGAGGGCCTGTCCAAGGCCGCCAACCATCCTGTGCAGCAGGCCTGGCTGATCGAGGATGTGCCCCAGTGCGGCTACTGCCAGTCGGGCCAGATCATGGCCACGGTGGCCTTCCTCAAGAAGAACCCCAAGCCCACCGACGCCGACATCGACAAGAGCATGAACAACATCTGCCGCTGCGGCACCTATCCGCGGATCAAGAAGGCCATTCACCGCGCCGCTGCGATGATGGCCGCCGCCGGCTCCAAGGCCTGATGCCATGAACGCGCCCGTCAAACCCCCTACCGGCCTCTCTCGCCGTCAAGCGATCAACGCCGTGCTCAGCGCCGGAGGCGGCCTGGCCGTCGGCGTGGTCCTGCCCAAGGACGTCTTCGCCGCCAATCCTCGTCCCAGCGATCAGCCCAAGCCTATGGGTCCTCGCATCGAAAGCCCGGAGGGCGCGCCGCGCGAGCTCAGCGCCTGGGTGGTGATCGATCCGGATTCCAGCGTCACCGTGCGCATCCCGCACAACGAGCTGGGGCAGGGGACCTCTACCGCCCTGGCCATGATCGTCGCCGAAGAGCTGCATTGCGACTGGGCCAAGGTGAAGTGCGAATACGCGTCCGCCACGCGCAACCTTCGCGAGAAGGGCGTCTACCATTCCATGACCACGGTCGGCAGCCAGGGTGTGCGCACCTCCTGGGCCTTCCTGCAGCAGGCCGGCGCCAGCGCGCGCGGGCGGCTGATCGAGGCTGCGGCCCAACAGTGGCAGTGCGACGTCAGCGAATGCGCCTGCGAGCAGGGCGTCATCCATCACACGCTCACGGGCCGCAAACTGACCATCGGTCAGGTCTGCAACGCCGCCGTGGCGGTGAAGCTGGACAAGGAACCCGTGATCAAGACGCCGGCCGAGTTCCGCCTCGTCGGCAAGCCCACCCCGCGCCTGGACACGCCGGCCAAGCTCGACGGCTCGGCCAAGTACGGCATCGACGCGCGCATCCCCGGAATGGTCTACGCTGCGGTGATCGGCTGTCCGGTGCCGGGCGGCAAGGTCAAGAGCATCGACGATAGCGCGCTGCAGGGCCGCCCCGGCATCATCAAGGTGGTGCGCATGGACGGCGCGGTGGCCGTCGCCGCCGACAAGTTCTGGCGCGCCAAGACCGCCGCCGACGCCCTCAAGATCGAATGGGACACCGGCGAGTCCGGCAAGGTGCAGCAGGCCGATCTCGATCAGCTTTACCGCGACGTGACCCTGCGCAAGATGGTCTCCGCCCGCAACGACGGCGATGTGACCAAGGCCCTGGCCAGCGCCGACGCAAAGGTGGTCGAAGCCCTCTATGAGGCGCCCTATCAGGCCCACGCCCCGATGGAGCCGCTCAACGCCACCGTCTGGCTGCAGCCCGACCGTCTGGATGTGTGGACCTCGACCCAGTCGCCACCCGCTGTCCTGTCCACGGCGGCGAAAGCGGCCGACATGGATCCGAGCAAGGTGTTCGTCCACGTCAACTTCATCGGCGGCGGCTTCGGCCGCAAGACCAGCCCTGACGACACTCTGCAGGCGGTGCTGGTCGCCAAGGCCATCGGCAAACCCGTCAAGCTGGTCTGGACGCGCGAGCAGGACTTCATGCACGACCGCTACCGCCCGCAGGCGGCGGCCCGCTTCCGGGCTTCCCTGCGCCCGGATGGCAGGATGGACGCCCTGGACATCCGCGTCGGCGTGCCTTCGCTGAACCGCTCGCTCGGGGCGGATCCGGTGGCCAGCGGCATGGAGGGTCCGGCGGTGGAATGCCTGTCGAGCACCGCCTACACCATTCCCAACATCTCGGTCGGCGCCAACCTGACCAACACCCATGTGCCGGTCTCCTATTGCCGGGGGGTGGGCTCGTCGCAGAACGGCTTCTTCATCGAAAGCTTCATCGACGAACTGGCCCATGCCGCCGGCCAGGACCCCTACAAGTTCCGCCGTGCGCATCTGGACCGCGCCGACTGGATCGGGGTGCTGGACATGCTGGCCGACAAGGTCGGCTGGGGAACGCCGATGGAGCCCGGCCGTGGGCGCGGTCTCGCCCTGATGGAATGCTACGGCTCGATCACCGGCCAGGCGGCCGAGGTCACCGTCGACGCCAAGGGCAAGGTCAAGGTCGATCGCATGGTGGTGGTGATGGACTGCTATCACGCGGCCAACCCCAACACGATCCATCAGCAGATGGAGGGCGGGGCCATCTTCGGCCTGACCCAGACCCTGTTCGGCCAGATCACCATCAAGGATGGCGCGTCTCAGCAGACTAATTTCCACAACTACCGGCCCGTGCGCATGGCCGAGACCCCGGTCATCGAGACCTATCTGCACCTGACCGGCGGCCCCAAGTGGGGCGGTATCGGCGAGCCGGGCGTGGGTCCCACGCCCCCGGCGATCTGCAACGCGGTGTTCGCCGCCACAGGCAAGCGCGTCCGCCGGCTTCCGCTGGCGTCCGTGGACCTGACCAAGATTTAGGAAAAAGGGCCCGGACCTTGCGGTCCGGGCCCCCTATTTCAGACCTTGGTGTCCACCACCTGCCCGGCCGTGTAGTCGGGGCGGGCGGCGATACGGGCCACTTCCTCGCGGGGGATCTGCACCAGGACCTGGCCGGTATTCCGGTCCAGGATGCTGTAGACGAAGTCCCCCGTCTCTTTGCTCTCCGAAATAACCAGGCGCTTCGGCGGATCCTCCGGTTCGTCCTCGGGCGGCTTTTCGTCTTCCTCTTCTTCCTCGGCCTTAACGGGCTTCGGTTTGGAGGGCTCCTTGGCCGCGAGGGGAACCGGATGCACCGGAGCGCCGATCAGATCGGCGGGCACGGCGGTCATCTGGGTCACATTGCTCATCTGGATTTTCGTCCGGCTTTTTGGCCGGACGCTCCGATCAGGCGGGTGGGCGGCGGAGGCTGGCCTCCGCCGCCGCGTCCGCGATTAACGGAACAGGGTGAGCAGGGTGCTGCTGGACGCGTTGGCGATCGCCAGCGCCTGCACCCCGAGCTGCTGCTTTGTCTGCAGAGCCTGGAGGGTGGCGCTTTCGGAAGCCATGTCGGCGTCCACCAAGTTGGAGATGCCCGTCTGCAGCGAGTTTTGCAGGCTGCCGACGAACTTCAGGTGGCTGGCCAAAGCGTTCGAACCGGTCCCGAGCTTGGTCAGGGCGGTGTTCACGTTGGTCAGATCGGTGTCGAGCGTCGAGATGAAGCCGCTCGCGGCGCCGGCGGTGGCGAAGGACGCCGTGGCAGACAAGGTGACGTTGCCGCCGCCCAGGGACAGGTTCTGGGCCGCAACCGTGATCTTCGAGGATCCGGTGTCGTTGGCCAGGGCGTTGAGCGTGGTGCCGCCCGACTTGACCATGTTGATGCCGTTGAAGTCAGCGTTCGTCACGACGTTCTTGATCTGGTCGCGCAGGGACTTGAAGTCTTCGTTCAGGGCGGTCCGGCTGGTGGTGTCCAGCGAGCTGTCGGCGGCGGCAAGAGCCTTCGCCTTCATTTGCGTCAGCAGATCGGAAACCTGCTGGCCGGC
>CAIYVC010000150.1 GCA_903929535.1 uncultured Caulobacteraceae bacterium
ACCGCGCATCGTGGACTGGTACATGGACGGCAAGATCCAGATCGATCCCATGATCACCCACACCCTCCCCCTCGAGCGTATCAACGAAGCGTTTGACCTCATGCATAGCGGCGAATCCATCCGATCCGTCGTCGTGTTCTAAGTCACTGAACCTGTAGGAAAACATCATGGCCGAGATCGAACTGGTCGAGCAGCACAAGGCCTATGGCGGCGTGCAGTACGTCTACAAGCACCAGTCCCAGACCACCGGGACCATGATGACCTTCGCGGTCTTCGTTCCGCCGCAGGCCGAGGCGGGCAAGCGCCCGGTGCTGACCTATCTGTCGGGCCTGACCTGCACCCACGCCAACGTCATGGACAAGGGCGAGTACCGCCGCGTCGCCGCCGAGCTGGGCGTGATCGTGGTCTGCCCGGACTCCTCGCCGCGCGGCGAGGGCGTGCCCAACGACGACGCCTACGACTTCGGCCAGGGCGCCGGCTTCTATGTCGACGCCGATGAGGCCCCGTGGAAGGCCAATTTCCGCATGTACAGCTACGTCACCCGCGAGCTGCCGGCCCT
The DNA here is from genome assembly GCA_903929535.1 of uncultured Caulobacteraceae bacterium. GTDB lineage: Bacteria > Pseudomonadota > Alphaproteobacteria > Caulobacterales > Caulobacteraceae > BOG-938. The sequence continues at coordinate 560 of CAIYVC010000150.1, forward strand.
GATCGCCGAGCACTTCCCGGTGGACATGGCGCGCCATGGCGTCTTCGGCCATTCGATGGGCGGTCACGGGGCGCTGACCTTGGCCCTGCGCGAGCCGCAGCTCTACAAGTCGGTGTCCGCCTTCGCTCCGATCGTGGCCCCGAGCCAGGTTCCCTGGGGCCAGAAGGCCTTCACCGGCTACCTCGGCCCGGACGAGAAGCGCTGGCGCCAGCACGATACCGTGGCCTTGATCGAGGACGGCAAGCGGGTGAAGGACATCCTGGTGGACATCGGCACGGCCGATCCCTTCTTCTCCAAGGAGCTGAAGCCAGAACTGCTGGAAGCCGCCTGCGCCGCCGCCGGCATCCCGCTGACCCTGCGCCGGCAGGAGGGCTACGACCACTCCTACCTGTTCATCTCCAGCTTCATGGAAGACCACCTGCGCTGGCACGCCGAAAGACTTTAGGTGCGCGCTACCGCCTAGCGGCTACTTGAGCGCGAACGTGCGCGCTACCGCCTAGCGGCTACTTGAGCGCGGGTTTTTCTTCGCGCTACCGCTTCGCTGCTTGAGCGCAATTATTCCCTAAAGCGGATGCCGATGCGGAAGACGCGGGGCTCGTCGTAGCTGAGGACGTGGTCGGCGGTCTGGCCGGTCTCGATGGCGGCGTTGGTCAGGTTCTCGACGGCGACATAGACGCCCCAGTCGGGGGTCAGCTGGTAGGTGATCCGCCCGTCCACGCCCGTGGCGGCGCGCAGGGTCAGGGTGTTGAGGTCGTCCTCGAAGCGGGCGCCCTCGTAGCGCAGGTCGGCGTTGACGCTGAGCTTGGAGGTCGCCTGCCAGTGGGCGCCGGCGGTGACCACCGCCTTGGGCGTCTGGGCCGGACGCTTGCCGGTCAGCTGGGGCGCTACAGACTGGCCGTCGACCTTGGCGTCGGTGTAGGAGCCGGACAGGCGCAGGTCGAAGGCCTTGATCGGGCGCCACGACGCGTCGGCCTCGATGCCCGTGGCGTTGATCTGCCCGGCGTTGTTGCGCTGATAGAAGATGCCGCCCGCCGGCACGACGCCCGCGCGGGGGAAGGTTCCGGGCCCCACGCCCATGGTGACGTTGGTGATCGGATCTTTCAGCAGATTGACGAAGCCGGTGGCGCTCCAGGTGACGGGACCCGCATCCATGCCGATCGCCGCCTCCCCGCCGTAGAGCTTCTCCGGCTTCAGGTTCTCGTTGGCCTCGGTGATGTTGTTGCCGACGCGGAAGGGCCGGTAGAGCTCGTTCAGGCTGGGGGCGCGGAAACCGGCGTAGGCGGCGGCGCGCACATACATGCCCGCAAAGTCGCGGCGCAGGCCCGCCCGCGCGGTCGGCACCGAGCCGGAGCGGTCGGCGATCACCGGATTGAGGGTCACGGCGCCGGTGGCCAGGGTGGTCTCCACGCGGTGACCGTGGGTGGTGCTCCACTGGTCAATACGGGCTCCGCCGGTCAGCAGCCACGGCCCCGAGCGCCAGGCGCCCTCGGCATAGAGGCCGTAGATCAGGGTGTCGCCGCCCGCCACCCGGCCCTTGGTGAAGGCGCCGTTGACGAAGGACGACCGCTCGCTCTCTTGGCCCGTGGCGGCGCGCATGTCGAAGCCGCCCTCCAGGCTGCCCCAGTCGCCCATCTTGCGCACGGCGGCGTTGGCGCCCCAGCCGGTGGCGGGGGTCGCGTACTGAACGTTGGCGGGGGTGGCGGTGTTGCGGTCCGCCGAGATGGAGGCGGTGGAGTTGTAGAGGTCACTCTGGCGCACCCAGCCCTGCAGCTTCCAGCCCAGGGACTTGGCGTCCGGCTGAGCGGCCAGGGTCAGGCTGGCGTCCTGGCCCTTGGAGGCGGAGTTGGAGCCGACCAGGCCCGAGCCGCGTGCTTCACGGTAGGCGCCGGCATGCGCGGCTAGGGCCATGCGTCCGAGATCGATCACCGCCTTGCCCGAGGCGGTCCAGTCCTCAGCGCTCAGGTCGGCGTCGCCCTTGCCGATCCTGGCTCGGACGGGAATCCAGTGGTCGCCCTGCTCGCTGGCGGCCGCGCCGAACAGCTGCACCTGGCCGATCCTGTCGGACGCCGCCAGGGAGGCGCGCCGGGCGCCGAGGTCGCTGCCGGACACATCGCCGATCAGGCCCCCCGCCACCGCCGACTTCTCGTCCAGCGACACCACGCCCGTCAGCGCGCCCGCGCCGTAGGCCCCGGCCCCCGCGCCGCGCACCACCGAAGCGCCCTGCAGGGCCTCGGGCGTCAGGCTGGTCCAGATCACCCAGTTGCCGAAGGGATCGTTCTGCGGAACGCCGTCGAGCGTCACCAGGGCCCGGCCCGCGCCGGACGGGGCGATCGAGCGCAGGGACACGCCCTGGGTCGTCGGATTGGCGCCAGCGCTGGAGCCGCGACGGAAAAGGGAGGCGCCCGGCGAGGTCTTGATCACGTCGTCGACGCGCGGCAGCGTCTTGAGCGCCTCGGGGTCGATATTGACGATGGAGAAGGCGGCGTCGGCGGGCGAGGTCGGCAGGCGCGCGGCGCTGACCACCACGGTTTCGACGGCCGGCGGCTGATCGGCTGCCATCATTGTTCATCCCCATGCCGTCGTTGATGCGGCAAGTCGCATTTGCTGCCCGCAAAAGCCAAGCTCCGCAATGGCAAAACGAGGTGTTTTCGCCTGATATTGCGGCGCCAAATGTTGTTGATGCCTCAATTGCGGCGCCGCAGCATAAATCTATGCTGCGCAGCATTTCCGCAGCATGCGAGACGGCGGATCGGGTCATTGTGGGGTCATAGGCGCTCGGTCGTAGAAGCGTCTTCCTAGGGAGGAGTTTTCATCAGCTATTGGGAACTCCTAAAATGATCCGCACTCTTATCGCTCTGACCGCCCTCGCCGCCGTCGCCGGCGCCGCCAACGCTGCCGAAATCAAGGTTAGCCTGGTCGGCAAGGACGACTCCGCCATCCGCACCGATCTGGGCAAGGCCGCCAAGCTGGTCTGCCAGGACACCTCCGTCTCGGATTACGCACCCTGCGTGACGGAAACCTATCGCAACGCGATGGACCGGGCCGCCAAGATCCTGGCCTCTTCCCACTGATCCAATCTGAACTCTGCGGGCGGCGGCAGAAGTCCGCCGCCCGTTAGTTTCTGTTTTTTGCGCTACCGCCTAGCGGCTGCTTGAGCGCGTTTTCTTGCGCTACCGCCTAACGGCGGCTTGAGCGCGTGAGGTGGTGCAGCACGATGCCGCCCGTGACCGCAACATTCAGCGAGTCGAAGCCGCCTTGCATGGGGATGGCGACGGCGCGGGCGCGCGCCAGCATGTCCGCCGGCAGACCCGGCCCCTCCGCCCCCAGGATTACCGCCGTTCTTGCTGGCGGAACGACGTCGGCCAAGTCTTCGGCCCCCGCCGGACTGAGCGCCAGCGGCTCGAACCCGTGCGCGCGCAGCAGGGCGATGGGATCTTCCGCCGGATCGAAGGCGGCGAAGGGCGTGGTCAGGGCCGCGCCGACCGAGACCCTGATCGCCTTGCGGTAGAGGGGGTCGCAGCAGTCCGCGCCCAGCAGCACCGCCGCCGCCCCGAACGCCGCGGCGTTGCGGAACAGCCCGCCCATGTTGTCGTGGTTGCTGATGCCGAACAGGGCCAACACCACCGCCCGTCCGGGCAGGTCCGCCAGGAGTTCGGACGCCGAAGGCTGAGAGGCGCGCCGTCCGATCGCCAGGATGCCGCGATGGATGTGGAAGCCGGCGATGGCGTCCAGCACCGGCTGGCGGGCTGTGTAGACCGGCGTTGAGGTGGGGAGGCGGTCCAGGATCGGATGCAGACCCGCCACCCGCTTCTCATCTAGCAGCAGGGCGTCCAGGGGATGACGTCCGGAGGCGACAGCCTTGGCCAGCACCACCTCGCCCTCGGCCACGAACCCGCCCCGACGCCCCACCAGATCGCGCTCGCGCACCTGCCGGAAGGGCTCGATGCGCGGATCGTCAGGATCGTCGATGGGGATCAGCATTCACCGCTTATGAGCGGATCGGGGTCAGACCGCCACGGCCATATGCTGGGCGCGCACGGCGAACTGACCCGCCAGGGCGCCATCGCGCAGGAAGATGCGGATCTCGGAGTCCTGGCCGGATTTGGCGAGGGTCTTGGCCAGACGGCGCGCCGCCGCCTCGGCCTTGGCGCCGCTGAGGAACATCATCTCGCTGTCGAAGGCGTCGGACTGCACCGACCAGCCATCGCCGACCGGCTTCACGGAGATTATGCGGCTCATGCGGGTACTCCTATCGACGACAGGACCGATAGTCCGCCAACATGTAGAGGCGATGACCGGGATGTAACACCCATGCCCGTTTCACGATTATTTTTGGCGGTTTGCACGACCGCGACCTATTCCCGCCGTGATTCACCCATCATGCGGCGAGGCGTCGCGCGCGAAGGCTATCATCACCCCGATGGTTTGACCTATTCTGCGGGCTTCGGATCAAGCGTGGGAGGCGGCCCGAAACATGGACGGCGCGGGCGGACCGGATAGGCCGAACGAACTGCTGGACGCCTATATGGCCAAGCGGGATGACCTCATCCGCTTCCTGACCGCGCGCCTGCGTTCCGCCACCGCCGCCGAGGACCTGGTGCAGGACCTCTATCTGAGAGTGGCCAGCCTGGAGTTGACCGAGCCGGTCGACAACCCCTCCGCCTACCTCTACCGCCTCGCCTCCAACCTGATGCTGGACCGGCTGCGCAGCGACCGCCGGGCCGGGGCCCGTGACGCGTCCTGGCTGCAGACCCGCCGGGTCGAGATGGGCGGCGAGAGCGTCGCCGACGAGCCGTCGCCCGAGCAGGCCGCCTACGGCAAGCAGAGGCTGGGTCTGGCCGCCCAGGCCATCGCCGAACTGCCGCCGAAAACCCGGCGGGCCTTTGAACTGCACAAGCTGCAGGGCCTCACTCAGGAAGAGACCGCCCAGGAGCTGGGGGTCTCACGCAAGACGGTCGAGAAGCAGATATCGACGGCGCTGCAGCGCCTGATGGCGAAGCTCGGGGGGGCTGAGACATGATTTTCGCGATGCAATGGGGGATGGCCGCGGGCGGCGACGTCCTCAGTTCGAAAGGGGCCGGTGGATGCCGGGCCAAAAGCTGATGACCGGACTGAATCACATGGATGGGACTACGCAGATGTCGGCGGCCGATTGGGTCGCGCGCATCAGCGGCGAACCCGTGGAATCCGACTGGCTGGCGTTCGAGGCCTGGCTTGAGGCCGCCCCCAGCCACCGCGGTTCCTATGAAAAGGCCCTGACCCTTTGGCTGGACCTGGATCGCCAATCCGACTCGCTGGCGGCGACCATCGCCGACCTGGACGACGCCGCCGATGCGCCCAGCGCCTCGCGCATCCCGCGCCGCGCCGCCGCCATGTGGTGGGGCGGAGCCATGACCGCCGTCGCCGCCGTCGCGGTGACCTTCGCGGGCTTGAACCCCTATCACGGCGCCCAGCCGACCATCTACGCCACCGCCAAGGGCGAACGCCGGGCGATCGATCTGGCCGACGGCACCCATGTGATGCTGAACGGCGGCTCCAAGATCGCCGTGCGTTTGGAACGCCATAAGCGCGAAATCACCCTGGCTCAGGGCGAGGCCGCCTTCGAGGTGGTGCACGACGCCGACCGTCCCTTCCAGGTGAACGTGGGCGATCGGGTTCTGCGCGACATCGGCACCGAATTCGACGTCCTGCGCGCCAACGGCGACATCACCGTCACTGTCCGTCAGGGCATGGTCGAGGTGCTCCGCTCCAAGGGCGCCAACGGCAGTCTGTCCCTGGGCCCCGGCGCCCGGATGCTGCACCATGAGGGCGCCTTCGGCTCCCTCGTCGTGCCGGTCAGCGCCGACGACGCCTTCGCCTGGCGCACCGGCCGACTGATCTACCGCGACCGTCCGCTGTCGGAAGTCGCCGCCGACCTGAACCGCTACGGCGAGAACCGGGTCCGCGTCGATCCCGCCGCCGGCTCGGTCCGCTTCTCCGGCGTGCTAGCCATCGACGATCAATCGGTGATGGTGCGACGACTTGCTGCTCTTCTCCCCATCTCCGAAACGCAGCAAGATGGTGTGATCACCCTGCATGGGGTAGACAACACGCGTTAAGCGGAGAGCGACCATCGTGGGGAGGCGCGTTGAAAGTTTAGCGCGCTCGGCCCTGCCAGCCGCCGCGCTTCTCGCCTTTGTCGGTCCCCAGGCCTTCGCCGCGGACCGCCCCGTCCGGCAATTCCGCATCCCCGCCAAACCGGTCGCCGAAGCGCTGATCGATTTCGCGGTCCAGTCCAACCTGTCCATCGGCGGCGCCGCGGCCTGCGCGGGCAGGAGCGATGAGCTGGTCGGCGTCTTCACCGTCGAGGACGGACTGAAGCGGCTCCTGGCCGACACCGGCTGCGGCTTCCGCCGGGTGGCGCCCGAAACCTACCGCATCCTGCCGCCCAAGAACCCACCGTCCCGCGTCCAGGGCATTGCGCCGCACTCCGTCGAACGTCCGCCCTCCGATGAGGTCGGGCCGGTGTTGCAGGAAGTGGTGGTCAACGCCACCAAGCGCGCCGCGGTGGTCGACCAGCTGCCCTACGCCGTCAGCGCCCTCAGCCAGCGCGACCTTCGCGTCGCCGGCGCCACCGACATCGAGGACATCGCCGGCCAGCTGGCGAGCCTTGCCACCACCAACCTCGGGCCGGGCCGCGACAAGATCCTGCTGCGCGGGCTGTCGGACGGCGTCTTCACCGGACGCACCCAGTCCACCGTGGGCATCTATCTGGACAACGTGCCGATCACCTACAACGCACCGGACCCGGACCTGCATCTGGGCGACCTGGACGCCATCGAGGTGCTGCGCGGGCCGCAGGGGACGCTGTACGGCGGCGGCACCATGAGCGGCATCTACCGCATCGTCACCCGCAAGCCGGAATTGGATCAGTTCTCAGGCTCGGTCCGGATCGGCGGGGCCCTGACGCTGGACGGCGGCGCCAGCAACCAGGAGGAAGGGGTGCTCAACATTCCCTTCGCCGGCGACCGGGCGGCGATCCGCGCCATGGTCTATCAGGACGTCGATGGCGGCTACATCAGCGACCTGAATCTGCACTCGTCCAACATCGACCGCAGCGTGCGCACCGGTGGGCGGATGGCGGTGCTGGCGGATATCGACCCCACCCTGACATCCAAGACCAGCGTGGCCTTCCAGGCGATCCGCTCCAACGACACCCAGTACATCAGCCCGAGCCTGGGCCGGCTGCGCCGGGCCAACAGCGTGCGCGAGGCCTCCAGCAACGACTTCTGGCAGGGCGTGGAGACGGTGGAGAAGAGGACCGGCTGGGGCGAGCTGCGCTCCACCACCTCGGTTGTGCGCCACAAGTTCGCGACCCGTTCGGACGCCTCCAACGCCCTGCCCCTGTTCGGCGCGGGCGCCTCGAACGCCGGATCCTACGACGAGCCCGCCAATATCGACATGGTGGTGGAGGATCTGGTGTGGACCTCGCCCAGCGTCGGCCGCCTGCAGTGGCTGGGTGGGCTGTTCGGCTCGCTGACCGAGGAGACCACCGACGCCTTCGTCCGCGCCAACGACCCTAACGGGGCGCCGGCCCAGGTGCTCTACCAGGAGCACCGCACCGACAACCTCGGCGAAGCGGCGGCCTATGGCGAAATGACCTACAGCCTGACCTCGGCGCTGCAGGCCACCCTGGGGGCGCGGGCCTTCTTCAACACCGTGCACACCTCCTCGATGGTCGAGGACCCGGTGAACCATATCCAGCGTCCGTTCATGGGCTCGCTGCCGTCCGCGGGGATTTCGCCCAAGTTCGCGATCAGCTACCGCCTGCCCGCCGATCAGCTGCTCTACGCCTCCGTCGAAGAAGGCCACCGCACGGGCGGCTTCAACACCGGCGCGGTGATCGGCTCGACCTTCTCCACCAATCCGAACGTCGGCGGCCTGCACCGGCAGTTCGGCGGGGACGAGCTGTGGAACTACGAGCTGGGGGCCAAGCTGACCTTCCTGCACGGACGGCTGCGCCTGCGTAGCGCGGTCTTCTACAACAGCTGGAGCGACATCCAGACCGACCAGTTCCTGTCCTCCGGCATCTCCTATACCGCCAACGCCGGGGACGGCCGCAACATCGGCTTCGAGACCGAGGCGGAGATGCGCCTGACCCGCGCCTGGTCGGTCAAGGCCAATGTGCTGGTGGACCAGCCGGTGCTGACCCGGCCCGCGCCGGGCTTCGTCGCCGGGGTCAATCTGCCAGGGGTGCCCGACCTGCTCGCGGGGCTGCGCACGGAATACGAGCGGCCCCTGTGGGGTCACTATTCGGCTCTGTTTAGCGCCGACGCCCGCTACTTCGGCCGCTCCCAACTGACCTTCAATCCGGCGATCACCGCGCCCATGGGCGGCTATGTGCTGGCCCGGCTGTCGGCGCAGCTGGTGGCCCCGCGCTGGCGGCTAGCCCTGTTCCTGTCCAATCCGACCAACGAGACCGGGAACACCTTCTCCTACGGCAATCCGTTCAACTTCCAGCAGGTGCGTGAAGTCACCCCGCAACGTCCGCGCAGCGTGCGCCTGCTGCTTTCGGTGGACTTCTAAGGCGCACCGCCTGTTGCGTTGTCACTCGCGTGCCAGAAGATTCACCGGGCGACGCTGAGAGCGAAATCAGGTGACGGCGCGTGGAAGGTGTCCATACATTTCCCTAGGCGTCTAATTCGTAGCCTTGTTTCCAGAAATGATTCTCACGCAGGATGCAGTTATATACTTGGCCTCAGGTCGCTGAAGTATTAGATGGTCGCGAAACCTTTGGAGGAACGACGTGGACGACAACACTGAACTTTTGACCCTGACGGCCGATATCGCCGCCGCCTATGTGTCCAATAACACCGTGCAAGCCGCGGACGTCCCTTCGGTGATTCAGACCATCTACCGCGCCCTGGCCAGCGTCGGCTCGGCCGCCGCCGCGCCCGCGCCTGAGCCGCAAAAGCCCGCGGTTCCGATCAAGAAGTCGATCACCCCCGACTTCCTGATCAGCCTGGAAGACGGCAAGAAGTACAAGTCGCTGAAGCGCCACCTGCGCACCCAGTACAACATGAGCCCGGAGGACTATCGGGCCAAATGGGGCCTGGCGAAGGACTATCCTATGGTCGCTCCCAACTACGCCGCCTCGCGCTCGGCTCTGGCCAAGAGCATGGGTCTGGGCCGCGGCGGGGCCGCCAAGGCCGCCAAGGCCGCCAAGCCGGCCGCCAAGAAGGTCGTGCGCCCGCGCGCCAAATAGGTTTCGATCGGACGTGAAATGCGAAGGGCCGGCGGGGCAAACCCGCCGGCCTTTTTTATTAAAAACGCCCAGCCTGGTAGTCGGCGAAGGCTTGCCGCAGTTCGTCGGTGGTGTTCATGACGAAGGGACCGTACTTGGCCACCGGTTCGCGCAGCGGCTTGCCGGCGACCAGGATCAGGCGAGCGCCGGACGCCGAGGTCAGGGCGACACTGTCGCCGTCCGACAGCACCCCGATGCGGCCGCGTTCCAGCACACCGTCCGCCACCTCGGCCTGGCCTTCGTAGACATAGGCGAAGGCGTTGTGCCCCGGCGTCAGGGGCACGGTCAGGGCGGCGCCCGGCTCAAGCCGGATGTCGACGTAGAAGGGCTCGGTGGCGCCCGCCTCCACCGGGCCGCGGACCCCGGCCAGCTCCCCAGCGATGACCTTGGCGGTCACACCCGGCGCGGGCGTGGCCACAGGAATGCGCTCGGGCGCGATGTCCTGGTAGCGGGGGGCGGTCATCTTGTCCTTGGCCGGCAGGTTCAGCCACAGCTGGAAGCCCTGCATCAGCCCCTCTTCCTGCTCGGGCATCTCGGAGTGGACTATGCCGCGCCCGGGGGTGATCCACTGCACCGAGCCGGCGGTGAGCAGGCCTTCATTGCCCTTGTTGTCGCGGTGGCGCATGCGCCCGGCCAGCATGTAGGTGACGGTTTCGAAGCCACGGTGCGGGTGATCGGGGAAGCCGGCGATGTAGGCGCTGGGATCGTCCGAGCCGAATTCGTCCAGCATCAGGAAGGGATCGAGGTCGGCCAGGGCCGGCTGGCCGATCACGCGGGTCAGCTTGACCCCGGCGCCGTCGCTGGCGGCCATGCCGGCGCCCGACCATGCGATCCTGCGCGGACCCGTCGCGGCGGCCTGCGGGGCGGTGGCGCGCGACACGCGGATCGGCGGCGGCTTCAAGGCGTCAGACATCTGGAATCTCCCGGCCGGCCGGGCCCGGAACGCGACTATCGCGTTCCAGATTTTGCGACCTGAGACCTTCGGCTTTGGGAGCGCAAAGCCAAAGGTCTCGGGGCGCCCGGCCGGCCAAGAGATGGGTATCGCGGGCCGAAAGTATAGACCCGCTGAAAGCGGTCAGCTCTTGCCGCTGAATTCCAGGCGCTGGGCTTCGACGGTCTCGACCTCGGCTTCGGCCAGATCGGCGAGGCGGGCCTTCTCCATGCCGCGGCGGATGATCTCGGCGGTCTCTTCGGGCTCGGCCCAGCCGATGATGCGGGTGCTCTTGCCCTTTTCTAGGTCTTTATAGTGCTGGAAGAAGTGGGCGATCTGCTCGGTCATGATCGAGGGCAGCTGGCGCCAGGAGCTGATGTCCGAGTGGAACGGGTGCAGCTTGTCCACCGGCACCGCCAGGATCTTCTCGTCGCGGCCCGCCTCGTCTTCCATGAGCAGCGCCCCGATCGGGCGGCAGCGGATCACCGCGCCGGGCACCACCGGAGTCGGGCCCACCACCAGCACGTCGCAGGGGTCGCCGTCCTCGGACAGGGTGTGGGGGATGAAGCCGTAGTTGCCGGGATAGAACATGGCGGTGTGCAGGAAGCGGTCGACGAACAGGGCGCCGGAGGCCTTGTCCATCTCGTATTTGACCGGCTCGCCGCCCTGCGGAATCTCGATCACGGCGTTGACGTCGTAGGGCGGGTTGGCGCCGGTAGGGATGCGGGTGATGTCCATCAACTCATACCAATCGGATGGGGCCGCGCACGGCGGCCCGAGGGGTGGGGCTCCCTATCATCTGATTTGCTGCAGTGCAAAATCGCTTTCGCAGTTGCGGCGTCCGCGCCTCTGACGGGGCGGTGTTATTTGGCCGCGAGGTGGCGGCGGTAGACGGCGGCGGCGTAGCCCCACAGGGGCCAGGTCAGGCCGAACACCCCCAGGAAAGTCACCCCCTGAGCCGGAATCGGCAGGGCCCAGTGCAGATAGGTGGCCGCCGCATGGACCGCGAAGCACAGCACGCTGACGACGAAGGCGGCGTAGCAGAGATACAGGGCGGTGCGGGCGGACATGGGAGACCCTCGGGGAAGGCGCGGGCGATCTGTGCCACTTCTGGCGGGGGTTTTCCAGCCGCGCGTGACCCCTTATTGTCCGGCCGATGAGCACACCGTCTTCGCCTACCGCCGCCCCCGCCCTCCTTGCCGAGGCCATGAAACGCGCCGTCAAGCTGACCGACGTGGCCCTGGAAGTGGTGCTCCCGCCGCCCGAGGGCCTGCACGGCCGGGTCGCCGAGGCGATGCGCTACGCGGTGTTCGCGGGCGGCAAGCGGCTGCGGCCCTTCCTGGTGCTGGCGGGAGCGGAACTGCTGGGTGCGGACCTGGACGGCGCGGCGCGCACGGCGGCGGCCATCGAATGCCTGCACACCTATTCGCTGGTTCATGACGACCTTCCGGCCATGGACGACGACGACCTGCGCCGGGGCCGCCCGACCACCCACAAGCAGTTCGACGAGGCCACCGCCATCCTGGCCGGCGACGCCCTGCTGACCGTCGCCTTCGAGATCCTGGCCGACCCCAAGACCCACCCCTCCGCCGAGGTGCGCTGCAAGCTGATCGCGGGCTTGGCCAAGGCCGGCGGATCGCAGGGCATGATCGGCGGCCAGATGATCGACATGCTGAGCGCCCAGCGCTCCTACGGCCAGGACGACATCGTGCTGCTGCAGCGGATGAAGACCGGCGCCCTGTTCGAGATTTCCGCCGAGGCGGGCCCGATTTTGGCTGAGGCCGGGGCCGACGATCTGGAGCGGCTGCACAGCTTCGCGGTCGACTTCGGCCTGCTGTTCCAGGTGACCGACGACCTGATGGACGTGCTGGGCGATGCGGCGACCGCCGGCAAGGCGGTGGGCAAGGACCTGGAACAGGGCAAGCAGACCCTGGTCACGACCCTGGGCCTGGAGGGCGCCAAGCGCGAGGCGCGGCGGCTGGCGGAGCGGGCTTCGCAGACCCTGTCGATCTACGGCTCCAAGGCCGACGCCCTGCGCGCCCTGCCGTTCGAGCTGCTGGACCGGACCAGCTAGGCGAGCTTCAGCAGCTTCGCCGCCGTGTCGTGGATGATGGCGCGGCGCTGTTTGTCGGTCAGGAATTTGCTGCGGTAGATCAGGTCCAGCGGATATTCCTCCCACGGGATCGGGGCGTCGGTGCCCAAAACGAGCTGGCTCACACCCACCTCGGCGATCAGATGACGCAGAGCCTCTGGGCTGAACACCAGCACGTCGTAATAGATCTTTTTCAGGTAGTCGGTGGGCCGCATCTTCAGCTTGATGGAGGCGTCGCAGCTGGTGGGCGAGACGTAGCAGGGATGGTCCATCCGCTCGGCGTAGGACGGCAGATAGCCGCCGCCGTGGGCCGCGATGATCTTCAAGTCCGGGAAGCGGTCCAGCGTCCCCTGCATGATCAGATGTTCCAGGGCGATGGTCGTGTCGAGCGGGTTTCCGATGGTGTTGGACAGCCAGCCGTTGCCCTTGAAGCGCTTGTCCAGCTCCGGCGGACTGATCGGGTGGATGAAGAGGGGCACATCGAGCGCCTGCGCCTTTGCCCAGACCGGGTGCAGGCTGGGATCGGAGAAGTCCATGCCCTCGACATGGCCGCCGATGGCCGCGCCCTTCAGCCCCTTGCGCACGGCGTCTTCCAGCTCCTGAACCGCCAGGTCAGGGTGTTGCAGGGACAGACCCGCGAAACCGGCGAAGCGGTCTGGGTGGGCGGCGGTCAGCTCGGCCAGGGCGTCGTTGTGGATCCGCACGACCTTTTGCGAGCGCTCGCGGTCGGCGGTGTACCAGAAGGGGTTGGAGGACAGCACCGCCAGGTCCACGCCCATGGTGTCCATCGCCTTCAGCCGCGCCTGCACCGCGGCGGTGTCCGAGGCCGGAATGAAGTGCTCGGGCACGCCCTTAACCGGCGGGGTGTGGCCCTCGACCTGGCCGAACATGGCGATCAGGGCCGGGGCGAAATAGCAGTGGGCGTGCATGTCGATGGAGCGCACCCGCTTGCCGCCGATCATGGCCGGCAGGTGATGGTGGCGGATGTCGGGCGCGCCCAGCCACTGAGCCTCGGCCTCGTGGGCGGCCCCGCAGGCGCAGAACATCACGCCCGCGCCGCCGAAAGTCTGTCTCAGGAAATCGCGGCGGCTGGTCATGGCGGAGCGCCTTCTTGGATGGGCGGATTGGGGAGCTGACCTCACCAGCTAGGCCGTCCGGCGTCAATTTTGCTGGCCCTGGCCACAGATTTTTCCGGCTTCCTCGGCGGGCGTCCGCCTTCTATGCCCCCATCATGAGCCAAGCCCGCCAGCCTGACCCCGATCAGAAAGCCGCCGAAGCCGCGCAGGTGAAGCCGGGCGTGCTGGGCCAGGCCGCTCTGGCCCTGGCCGACGGCTTCGCTCGCGTCCTGGTTGAGAAGGGCCTGATGACCCAGGCCGAGTATGTGCGCGGGTTCGATCTGGCCATCGAGGCCTGGACCGACGCGGACGGCCACCCACAACAAAGTGACGTGCTCCACGCCCTGAACCGAATTAGGCCAGCGGAATAAGGGCCTTAGCGCCTTTTTTCCGCCCGTTTGGGCAGCATTTCTTTTTGCACACAACGGGGGACGCCGGACGTCCTGGCGGTTATGGCTGTCACCCTGATATTAGACATGGAGCCCCGTCAGGGCTCCCGCATCGAGTTGAGAGTGGACTTATGGGCTGGATAGTCGCCGCCATCGGAGCGGACTCCGATGATCTTCCCCGGGGGGCCGCTGAGCAGTTCCAGCGGATCGCCAACACCTATCCGGCCGCGCCGTGGAAGATCGAGACCGGACATCTGCGCAGCGGCCGCGAACGGCTGGAGCAGCTGACCGGCCGATCCTGGGCCGAGGTCGACCTGACCGCCGAGGCCGTGAAGGCCGATTGCGACACCCTAAACGCCTCGGGCTCTCTGGCCGAGCGCGGCGGCCTGACCGGGGCGCTGGTGGCCTTCCTGGAGGTCTGCGCCAAGCACGGCCTGGGACTGGAGGGCGGCGAGGGCGCGCGCGCCATGCGCCCGACCCCAAAGATCCAGCGGCCGATCTAGGACTTCCGTCCCCCGCGACCACGCGCACCCTTGGCAATCGACGCCGCAGGGCACACAACCGGGTAGCTGACGCAACGTCGTCAGTGACGGAGACGCCCTCTTGAGCGAGGCAGAAAACCGGCCGGGCGAAGCCTGCGCCCCGCCCGCGCGCAAGGGCCGGATGCTATGGATTCCCGCGGCCCTGGCGGCCTTGATCGTGCTGGGCGTGTGGGGACCGAACCTGCTGCGCCCGCCGCCGCCGGCCTGGACCACCTACACCTCAACCAAGGGCCAGATCCGCCGCGTGGTGCTGGCCGACAAGTCGGTGCTGCGCCTGAACGGGGCCTCCTCGGCGCGGGTGGTGTTCGAGGATGACGACCGCCGCGCGGCCCTGGGCGAGGCGGAGGCCGCCTTCCTGGTCGAGCCTGGCCGGCGACCCTTCCTGATCTGGGCGGGCGACCGCGAGGCGCGCACCGACGGCGGCGAAGTCAACATCCTGCGCCAAACCACCCAGGCCGGAGCCACCACCGTGCTGACCGTGCGCAAGGGGAGCGTGCGCATCTATCCGGTCGGACACCCCGAACAGGCCGGCGACGCCATCGGACCGGGCCAGCAGATCACCTGGACCGACGGCCAGCCGCAGGCGGCGATCCGCAAGGTGAACGCCAACAACGCCTTCGCCTGGGAAACCCATCAGCTGGCCTACGACAAGGCTCCGCTGGGCGAGGTGGTGGCCGATCTCAACCGCTATGTGGCGCGGCCGATCCGGCTGGGGGACCCGAGCCTGGCGACGATGCCCTTCTCCGGCATGCTGACGCTGGAAGGCGAGACCGGCCTGCTGCGCAAGATCGAGATGGTGCTGCCGGTGCAGGACCAGCCCCTGGCGGCGGAAATCGTGCTGAAACGCCTGCCGCCCTGCGGCTTCAAGAACTGTGACCGCCCCAAGAAGCGCAAGGCTGATCCTCTGGTGCAGTCGCTGCTGAAACTGAACAAGCCGCCCGCCGCGCCCGCAGCCAAACCCGCCTCCAAGAGCGTCACGCCGCTGCCCACCCAGCCCTCGTTGCCCCAACCATGATCAAGACGCCCTGGATTCTCGCGGGCCTGCTGGCCCTCGCCGCCCTGCATCCCGCGCCCGCCCGCGCGGAGGACGCGCCCAAGCCGATCTGCGCCGACCGGCCGTCCAAGGGCACCTCGCCCTGCACCGACGACGCCGGCCACTGGCAGGTGGAGGTCGATGAGTTCGACGTAACCCGCAATCGTTCGGGCGGCGTGACCACCGACACCACGGTCTTCGCCAGCACCAACTTCAAGTATGGCGTCACCGACCGGCTGGACCTGGAATTCAACATCACGCCCCTGCAGACTCAGAGCGTCTCCAATGGCGGCGGGCGCACCAGCGGCTTCGGCGACGTCACCGCACGGGCCAAATTCGCCCTGATCCCCGGCGACAACGCCATCTCCCTGCTGCCCTCCCTGAAACTGCCGACGGCCGGCGCGGGTCTCGGCAACGGGGCGGTGGAGGGCGGGCTAACGGTCCCGATCTCGCTGGCCCTGCCCGGCAAGGTGACTTTGACGCTCGACCCCGAAGTCGACGCCTTGAAGGATTCCACCGGCTCGGGGCGTCACGCCTCCTATGCCCTGGCGGTCGGCGCGAGCCGGGCGCTGACCTCGACCGTCACCGGCTCGGTGGAGCTGTGGGGCGGCCAGGACCAGGACCCCGGCGGCCACGTGACCCAGGCCTCCTTCGACCTTGGCCTCGCCTGGATCCCGGCGAAGATGCAGACCCTGCAGCTGGACGGCGGCGTCAATGTCGGCCTGAACCACGCGACGCCGGGCGCCGAGGTCTATGTCGGGATTTCGCGGCGGTTTTGATTCTTGGTGCGCTACCGCTTCGCCGCTGGAGCGCAGGATATTTCTTAGTGCGCTATCGCTTCGCTACTTGAGCGCGGGCCCTACTCCGCCGTCAGCTTGAACGGCTTGGCGAAATCCTCGGCGCGGTAACCCTGAAAGTAGAGGACGGCGGTGAGGTCGGCGTGGTCGATGCGGGCGCCGGCCTGGGCCGCCACCACCGGCTTGGCGCGGTAGGCGACCCCGAGCCCGGCCTCCTCGATCATGGCCAGGTCGTTGGCGCCGTCGCCGATGGCGATGGCGGCGGAGGGATCGACGCCGACCGACGCGGCTTCCTCGCGCAGGGCCGCCAGCTTGGCCTCGCGGCCGAGGATCGGATCGGTGACCCCGCCCGCCAGCGCCCCGCCATCCATCACGAACCGGTTGGCCCGGTCGGCGTGGAAGCCGCAGGCCTCGGCCACGCGAGCGGTGAAGAAGGTGAAGCCGCCCGACACCAGCACGCAGCGCACGCCCTTGGCGCGCAGGGTCTGCACCAGGGTCCAGGCGCCGGGGTTCAGCTTGACCCGCTCGTCGTAGCAGCGCTGCAGGGCCCCGCCGTCCAGACCCTTGAGCATGGCGACCCGCTCACGCAGTGCGCCCTCGAAGCCGATCTCCCCGGCCATGGCCCGCTCGGTGATGGCGGCGACCTCGGCCTTCACCCCGGCGAAGTCGGCTAGCTCGTCCAGGCATTCGCAGCCGATCATGGTGGAGTCCATGTCGGCGATGAACAGGCTCTTGCGACGGCCCTCGGCGGGTTGGACCGCGAAGTCCACGGGCAGGCCAGCCAGGGCCTCGCCCACCGCCTGGCGCACGCCGGTCAGGATCTCCGCGGGGTTGAGCATCAGGAACACCTCGACCGCCATGTCGAGCGCGCCGGGGCCAAGCAGGCGCGCGCCGGCGATGGAGGCGGACAGGGCCGGCATGGCCTTCTCCACCCGGTCCTGGGCGGCGGGCAGGGCGGAGGGGTCCGGGGCGACGAGGGTGACGGCCAGATGCATGGGCCGGGGTTAGTCCCCTGACGGCTTCCCATCAAGCCCTTCCCAATGGCCAGGGGCGCGGGATAGGTGGACCGATGACCGCCTCAGCTCCGCCCCTGCTGCTGATCGCCGGACCGACCGCCAGCGGCAAGTCGGCCCTGGCCCTGCGTCTGGCCGAGGCTCTGGGCGGCGAGATCGTCAACGCCGACGCCCTGCAGATTTACCGCGACCTCAGCGTTCTGACCGCCCGTCCGTCGCCGGACGAGGAATCGCGCGTCCCGCATCACCTGTTCGGCGTGGTCGACGCGGCGGACGGCTGGTCGACCGGGCGCTGGCTGCGCGCGGCGATGCAGGCGCTGGAGGACATTCGAGGACGAGGACGAACCGCGATCCTGGTCGGCGGCACCG
>CAIYVC010000151.1 GCA_903929535.1 uncultured Caulobacteraceae bacterium
AGGCGTCGGTGTGGCACACGCCGGTGGCCTTGATCTCCACCAGAACTTCGCCGGCCTTGGGCCCTTCCAGGTCCAGCTCCACAATCTCAAGCGGCTTCTTCGCCTCAAAGGCGACGGCGGCGCGGGTCTTCATGCGGTTTCCTCCAAGGATGGGGCGCCGTGTCGGCGTGTTCTGAGGCGAAGCGGTTAGACGGCGGGCATTGAATCGTCAACGACGGGACTGTGACGCCGGCGTTCAGTCTGCGTACAGGCTCTGCCGTGCATCTCTTGACTTGCGCCGCCGCCTTGCACATTGACGGCCCTGATCACACGGTCGACGTGACTTGGCAATTCAGAGGGAAGACCAATGGGTCTGAAGGGTTTCGTTCTCGCCTCGGCGCTGCTGCTCTCCGCCGGCGCTGCTCAGGCCCAGGCTCCGGCCTTTGACCCCGCCATGGGCGGGTCCGGCGATGCCGCGCATGGTCTGGTGGTGTTCAAGGCCCACTGCGCCATCTGCCACCAGCCCGACAAGGGCGGCAAGAACGGCGTCGGTCCGGCCCTCTACGGCGCCTATGGCCGCGCGGCGACCGCCTCGACCAACGGCTTCGCCTATTCCGACAAGCTGAAGGCTTCGGGCGTGGTCTGGACCCCGGACAAGCTCAACCAGTGGATCCAAAAGCCGGCCACGCTGGTGCCCGGCGTGAAGATGGTGCTGCCCCCCGTCACCGCCCCTCAGGACCGCGCCGATATCATCGCCTTCCTGAAGACCGAGACGGACAAGAAGTAGCCACCGCTTCCCGGACCTCCCCCGCGAGCGGGGGAGGACGCAAAGGGTCACGCACCGCTAAGTGCTGGCCGAATCACGGATTTTGGGGGAAACAGGTCAGGTCATGAGCCGCTGGGAAGCGCTCTGGCCGAGCCGCGAGAGGAAGCGGCCTTCAGTTTGCGGCCTCTGGCCGCTCCCTCTCGCCAGTCCCGGTAAAGGGACGTCCCCGTTAAGGGACAAAGCTTCCGGTTTCCCGCTCCGCGCCGCTGGATCGCCCTCGCCGAAGCGGTGGGTCACCGAGCAGTTCGGGCCTGCCTGCATCCGTTTCGGACCCTCCTGGACTTGCGTCCCGAGCAACCCGTCGTGATCCAGACCGCGTCCGATCCTCCGACCGCCTCTCCCCGCTTGAACCCGAAGGTCCGCGCTGTCGTGACCGCCTTCAGCTCCGGTTCCGTTTCCGCCGTCCTCTTCGCCTTGCGGCTCCGATTGGGCTGGTGTTTCACCTCGGCTTTCCGGCCCCGACCTTGGCTTTCGCCGCCGTCTTCGCCGGGAGGAGCAGGGCGTTTCGCCTTGGCTCTGTACTCAGATTGTCACGTATTTGGAGGCTGGCAATCGGGGCGCCGAAGGGCCTTGTGACTCGTTCGGTGCACAACCGGTTCTTAAGCGGTTCCAAGTCAGGAAATCTGCCGACAAAGTTCAGGAAAATCGGCTAGTTGTGACTTATGCACAGGGTTCGCGACGGCGTCCGAAAACGGCCCTCAAACGCCTAAAGATTCGCGCTTTTCCTCGAGCTTCAGCCACTCTTCCTCGGCCCCCGCCAGCTCCACCCGCTTGCGCTCCAGCTGGCTCATCAGCTTGTCGAATCCGGCGCGGTCGCGGGCGTATAGGCCGGGGTCCTCCAGACGTCCCTCCAGGTCCTTGATCTGGTCGCCGAGCCTAGGGACCAGGGTCTCCAGCTCGTTCAGCCGATGGACGTCCTTGAAGGTCAGCTTGGCCGACTTGGGCGCCGGGGCAGGGGCGGGCGGGGCGCTTCGCGGCGCTTCCTTGGCCTGGGTGATCGCCGCCTGGGCCGCGCTGTAGGCGGGGGCGAAGAAGCCGGGGTTCTGGCGGGTGAAGTCCTGCCAGCCGCCGGGGGTCTCCACCGCCCGCCCGCGTCCGTCCAGCGCGATGGTCGATGTCGCCAGCCGGTCGATGAAGTCGCGGTCGTGGCTGACCAGCAGCAGCGTGCCCTCGTAGTCGGCCAGCAGCTCTTCCAGCAGGTCCAGCGTGTCCATGTCCAGGTCGTTGGTCGGCTCGTCCAACACCATCAGGTTGGCGGGGCTGGCCAGGGCGCGGGCCAGCAGCAGACGATTGCGTTCGCCCCCCGACAGGCTCTCCACCGGCTGGCGCAGCTGGCTCTCGCGGAACAGGAAGTCCTTGGCGTAGGCGGCCACATGCTTGGGCCGGCCATGCACCAGAATCTGGTCGCCCCCCGCCGGGGCCATCACGTCCCACAGGGTCATCTCCGGCTTCAGCGCCGCGCGGCCCTGATCGACGTAGGATATCTCCAGATTGGTGCCGAGCTTGACCGTACCGGAGTCCGCAGGGATCTGGCCCAGCAGCACCTTCAGCAGGGTGGTCTTGCCCGCGCCGTTGGGACCGACGATGGCGATGCGGTCGCCGCGCACGATGCGGGTCGAGAAATCTTTCAAGAGAACGCGCTCGCCGAACGCCTTGGCCACATGCTTGGCCTCGATCACCCGCTGGCCGGAGGTCCCGCCCGCGTCTACAGCCATCTGGATCTGGCCCTGGTTCTGGCGCATCCGCTCGGACTTCTCTTCGCGCAGGGCCATCAGCTTGCGCCGGCGTCCCTCGTTGCGCGCCCGCCGGGCGGTGACGCCGCGCAGCAGCCAGTGCTCTTCCTTCTGCAGCTGCTTGTCGAGCCGCCGCGCTTCGTCCGCCTCCTGAGCGACGACCTTCTCGGTCCATTCGTCGAAGTGACTAAAGCTCTTGTCCAGCCGGCGGACCTTGCGGTTGTCCAGCCAGAAGCAGCGCTGGGTGACCCGCTCCAGGAAGGCGCGGTCGTGGCTGACGATCAGGGCCGCCGAGCGGCTGGCCTTCAGCGTCTCTTCCAGGGTCTCGATCGCCAGGATGTCGAGGTGGTTGGTCGGCTCGTCCAGCAGCAGGACGTCGGCCTCCTCGGCGAAGGCCCGCGCCAGGGCCGCGCGGCGGGTCTCGCCCCCCGACAGCCCTTGGGCTGACTTGCCGGGATCCAGGCCGAACACCCCCAGGCTCGCCTCGGCCTTGTAGGCTTCCGCGCCTCCGGCTGTAGCGTAGTCGAGCAGTGTCTCGCCGGTGATCTGCGGCTCCTGCGGCACTACCGAGATGCGCAGACCCGGCTGCGCGTGGCGGTCGCCGCCGTCGGTATCGATGGCCCCGATCAGGATGCGCATCAGGGTCGACTTGCCCGCCCCGTTGCGGCCCACCAGGCAGGCGCGCACTCGCGCATCGATGGCCAGGTCCACGCCGTCGAACAGCATCACCGGGCCGTCGTGCAGACGCACGTCTTTCAGCGCGAGGATGGGGGCGCGGGCGTTCATGGGCGGAAAAGCGGCCTTGGGGTGCGGGAGGGTTTGGTATTGGGGTCGGGGGGGTTTAGGAGCCTTCCGCATGACAAACAAGGCGAGCCGGCCTTTTTGGGAAACCAAGTCCCTGGAACGCATGAGCCCCGGCGAGTGGGAAAGCCTGTGCGACGGCTGCGGCCTGTGCTGCCTGGTGCGCTTCGAAGACGAGGACACCGGCGAGATCATCCCCACCAAGGTCCACTGCCGCCTGTTCGACTCCGACAAGTGCCAGTGTTCGGACTACGCCAACCGCAAGGTGCATGTGCCCGAATGTATCAAGCTGACGCCCTACAATATCGATGGGCTGGAGTGGATGCCGCCTTCCTGCGCCTATCGCCGCCTCTATGAGGGCAAGCCCCTGCCGCGCTGGCATCCGCTGCTCACCGGCGATCCGGAGAGCACGCACAAGGCGGGGGTCAGCATCCGCGGCCAGACCTTTTCGGAGGCCGAGCTGGCCGACCCGGACGACGCCATCGACTATGTCGCCTACGACCTGCTGCGCGACCGCAGCGACGACTAGAAGAACCCTTCAGCGGCATCATGCGCTATGCTGCATTCGGTGGGCGAGTCTTGCAGACCGCGCCGCACTGCCTAACTGAACCGCGCATCTCTCCTGTTTGAAGGCTTCGACTTGGCTGGTGATCCGTATCAGGAACTTGGGGTTTCCCGCACGGCGAGCGCGGACGATATCCGCAAGTCGTTCCGCAAGCTGGCCAAGCAGCTGCACCCCGATCAGAATCCCGGCGACAAGGCCGCGGAGGAGCGGTTCAAGCGCGTCAGCGCCGCCTTCGACATCCTGGGCGACGCGGAAAAGCGCAAGAAGTTCGACGCCGGGCGTATCGACGCGGACGGCCGCGAAACCGGCGGCTTCCGGCCGGGCGCGGGCCCTGGCGGCTCACCCTTCGGCCAGGGCGGCGGGGCCCATTCGGCGGGCGGCTTCGGCGGCCAGGAGGACGTCGATTTCGGCGATATCCTCTCGCAGATGTTCGGCGGCGGCGGACCTCGGCGTGGCGGCAGTCCGTTCGGCGGCGGCGACCCCTTTGGCGGCATGGGCGGCGGCGCGGCCCAGCGCGGCCAGGACCTGCGCGCCACATTGCAGATCACCGTGGAGGAAGCCGTCCAGGGCGGACGCAAACGGATCTCCTTTTCGGATGGCCGCACCGTCGACGTGACCATCCCTAAGGCGGCCGCCGAGGGGCAGGTGCTGCGGCTGAAGGGGCAGGGCAACCAGGGCAGGGGGCGGGCACGGCGACGCCCTGATCGAACTGGCCATCACCCCCCACCCGGTGTTCAAGCGCGAAGGCGCCAATCTGGTGATGGACGTGCCCATCTCCATTCCCGACGCTGTGCTCGGCGGCAAGGTCGAGGCGCCGACGCCGGACGGGGCGGTTACCCTGACCGTGCCCAAGGGCGCCAATTCAGGTCAGACCCTGCGGCTCAAGGGCCGGGGCCTGGGCGACGGCAGCGGCAAGCGCGGCGATCTTCTGGCCCGGCTGATGGTGGCCCTGCCCGACATGCCGGACGCGGATCTGGAGGCCTTCGCCGAAACCTGGCGGCGGGAACGGCCCTATTCCCCGCGCCGCAAACCTTGACCGTGACGCAACGGAACCGCTCAATCAGCGATTGAGCCCATTCAGGCCCTATTCAGGCCGCGCGCTCTACAACAAGGCCGCATGAAGCGTTTTGCGAAGCTCATGGCTGTCCTGCTGCTGGCCCTCGGGCCCGTGGCCCTGACGTCGGTCGTCCCGGCGCAGGCGCAGCCCTATGGCCGCGAGCAGAGGGTTGAGCGTCGCGAGTCCCGTCAGTCTGAACGGCGCGTGGAGCGCGGCGGCGGCGAGTATCGCGGCGGCCGTCAGGGAGGCTATGCGCCGCCCCCCGTCTATCGCGGCGGCGGAGGCTATCCGCCCCCCTATTCCGCCTATCCTCAGGGCCCAATCTACAATGGCCCCCCGCAAGGCCCCCCCGCCTACTATCCGGCCCCGCCGCCGGGTTACGCCACCAATTCGCTGGGGGCCGGCTGGGGTCAGCAGCAGGATCAGGCGCGCAGCGCCGTGCGCCAGGGCCGCATGATGCCGCTCGGTCAGGTCATGGCGCGCCTGGGTCAGGTGGCGCCCGGCCGCCTGCTCGACGCGGGTCTGGAGCCTGGTCCGGACGGCCGCCCGGCCTACCGCGTGCGCTGGGCCGCAACCGGCGGGCGGCGAATCGACTTCATTGTGGACGCGGTCACCGGCGCCATCCTGGCCCGGACGGGATATTAGAGGCACGCCCATGCGCATTCTGTTGGTCGAGGACGATCCTGACCTGTCGCGCCAGTTGAAGCAGGCGCTGGGCGACGCCGGCTATGCGGTGGACCACGCCGCCGACGGCGAGGAAGGCCATTACCTCGGTGAAAGCGAGCCCTATGACGCGGTGATCCTGGACCTGGGCCTGCCCAAGATGGACGGGGTGTCGGTGCTGGAGCAGTGGCGGCGGGCCAATATCGCCACGCCCGTCCTGATCCTGACCGCCCGCGGGGCTTGGAGCGAAAAGGTGGCGGGCTTCGACGCCGGGGCCGACGACTATCTGACCAAGCCCTTCCATACCGAGGAGCTGCTGGCCCGCCTGCGCGCCCTGTTGCGCCGCGCCGCCGGTCATTCCTCGCCCTCCCTGGCGGTTGGCGGCCTGCGCCTGGACCCGCGCGCGGCCCGCGCCACGGTCAATGGCGAACCGCTGCGCCTGACCTCGCTGGAGTACCGGTTGCTGCACTACATGATGATGCACCAGGGCCGGGTGATCGGGCGCACCGAGCTGGTCGAGCACCTTTACGACCAGGACTTCGACCGCGACTCCAACACCATCGAGGTGTTCATCGGCCGCCTGCGCAAGAAGATCGGCCAGGACCGTATCGAGACGGTGCGCGGCCTCGGCTACCGCCTGGCGCCGCTGGTGGGCGAGCCGCAGGAGGGCTGATCACGGACCAGGCCCTGCCCGCGCCGGCCGAACTGAAGCCCAGAGCCGCCCAGGCCTCGGGCGCGGAGACCCCGCGTGAGCCGCGCCGCAAGTCGCTGGTCCGCCGCCTGGTCTGGCTGGCGGTGGTGTGGAGCCTGCTGGTGCTGATCGGCGCCGGCGCGGGCCTGACCGCCTTCTTCAGCCATTCCTCGATCAACCGCTTCGATCTGGGCCTGTTCGACGTGATCGAGGGCCTCTACGCCGGGACCACGGTGGAGGACGGCCAGGTGGTGGCGCCGGCCTTGACCGACACGCGGGCGCTGCGGGTCTATTCGGGGCGCTACTGGGAGATCGCCGAGGCCGCCGGGCCCACCGGCATGCGCCTGCTGGTGCCCTCGCGCTCGCTCTGGGACACCGAGATGAAGCCGCCGCCGCCCGAGGCGCTCGGCAAGGCTGGGTTCAGGCCGGGCTCCACCCTCTATTACGACACCATCGGGCCCAAGGGCGAGCGGCTGCGGGCCGGCGCGCGCACCGTGACCCTGCCCGGCTGGCCCCGCCCGGTGATTTTCCTAGCGGCAGAGGATCGCGGTCCGATCGACGCGGACGCCAGCCGATTCGCCATCACCACCGCCATCGTTCTCGTCCTGCTCGGCGCGGGCCTGATCGGCGGCGTGATCCTGCAGGTGCGGGTCGGGCTGCAGCCCCTGTTCCGCCTGCGCCGCGAGGTGGCCGACATACGCAAGGGCAAGGCGGAGTCCCTGGCCACCGACTATCCGGTCGAGCTCGACCCCCTGGCCACCGAACTCAACGCCCTGCTGGCCCATAACCAGCAGGTGGTGGAGCGCCAGCGCACCCACGTCGGCAATCTCGCCCACGCCCTGAAGACGCCCTTGTCGGTGATGCTGAGCGAGGCGGAGCTGCGCCCCGCCGACCCCTTGTCCGAGGTGGTCGTGCGCCAGGCCCAGACCATGCGCGAGCAGGTCGACCACCATCTGCGCCGCGCCCGCGCGGCCGCCCGCGCCCAGGGGTCGGGCGAGCGCACCACCGTCGCGCCCGTGCTGGACGAACTGGCCCGCACCCTGGAGCGCATCTTCGGCGACAAGGGCCTGCGCATCGACTGGGAGGCGGACGAGGCCTTGAGCTTCCGGGGCGAGCGCCAGGACCTGCTGGAGGTGGCCGGCAACGTCATGGAAAACGCCTGCAAGTGGAGCCGCCGCCGGGTCTGCGCCACCGCGGCCTCGGCCGGCGCCGGCCTGCTGCGAATCACTGTCGAGGACGATGGTCCCGGTCTGCCGCCCGAACGGCGCGCCGAAGTCCTGCGGCGCGGGGCGCGGCTGGACGAGAGCGCGCCGGGCTCGGGCCTGGGCCTGTCCATCGTCGACGAACTGGCCAAGGCCTACGGCGGATCGGTGGTGCTGGGGGCCTCGGACCTCGGCGGTCTGAAGGTCGAAGTTTTTCTACCACAGGCTGAGTATTAAGGCGGTATTTCGGGAAGCGTTAACCTTGGCGGCGGTATCCATGAACAGTATTCCGCGAAGGTCTCAATGGGCTCCCTCTCTCACGAACGGATAGATGTCGTCCGCGCCATGATCGAAACGGCGCCGGACAACGCCGTGCGCGAGCTTGAGGCGGCGCTGCGCGACGATGCCGCCGGCAAGGGTCTGGCCGCCGTCCGCGAGCTGATCGACGCCGAGGTCTGGGACCGCAATGTGCGCGACGCGGTGTTCAGCCCGCTTTTGCCGCTGTGCCAGCCGCGCGGCGACGGCTTCGAGCAGATCCAGTTTCCCGCCGTCGTCCTGCCCCGTCTGTGGCGGGTAATGAAGAAGGCCTGCCCGACCCCGATCTCCGTGGCCCTGGCCAGCCTGACCGCCGGATCGGACGGCGAGGGCGCCTTCCCGCCCGCCTACGACCAGCTATGCCGCGAGGCCTCCGCCGCCCTGCTGGGCGGCGATCCGCAATTCGCCGCCATCACAGAGTTCCTGGAAGCCTACCGTCCCGGCGCCGCGCAGCAGCTGGCCGTCTTCCTGGGGGTCACGCCCCTGGCCCGCGCCGCCCTCCCGCGCCTGCACGCCTGGATCCGGAACATGAGCAGCGACCACGCCGCCGCCGTGCGCCTGATGTACAAGGACGCGGTCAAGATTTCCGACGACGGCGGTCCCTATCTGATCGAGATGCTGACCGCGCAGCTGCGCGAACCGGCGACCATCCTGCGTCTGGTGTCGGCGGTGACCCGGGGCGCCGGCGACCGCTACCTGTCGTCCTCCGAGATGGGCCGTTTCGGCGAGCGCGTCCTGGCCAATATCGACTCCCACCTGCAGCGGCTGCGTCTGTTCGATGTCGAGAAGGGGCCCGAGGCGGCGGACGAGGCGGCCAAGGGCGTCGGCGTCGCCGTGATCGCGGCGGCCGAGTTCGAGGCCAATCTGGAGCTGGACAAGGAAGGCGTCTGGGGCCAGCGGCTGAGCAAGCAGAAGGGCGCCCTGGCCAGCATCACCGAGGGCTATCTGAAGAAGTGCGGCAAGCTGGTCGCCGAGGCCCTGCCCATGCAGCCGGTGCGCGTCGGCGGCGCCACCCTGCGCAACGAGCCCAACCTGACCCTGATGCCGGATGAGCGCCTGGTGCGCCGGGCCATGGCCGGCCTGACCTTCTTCGACAAGTCGCGCCTGTGCGCCTCTCAGGGCGGCTATGGCGTGGTGCGGGCCAAGGTCTGCGAGGAGATTACCCACGGGCTGGACAGCTACATCGAGGACCTGCTGGGCCTGCTGCACGCCAAGGACGAGGGGCTGAACCTCGAGGTCGCCAACGCCTACCTGGATGTGGTGGCCGAGTTCATGGGCCTGATCCAGGATCAGAAGTCGGCCCAGATCGTCCGCCGCCGCGCCGCGGCGGTGTGAAGACCGCCTTCTTTTTGCGCTAACGCCTGGCGGCTGCTTGAGCGCTTTAGTCCTCTGCGCTATCGCTTCGCTGCTTGAGCGCAGGTTGAAGTTGACCCGTCATAACCCCCTCGCCGTCCCTTCTGATTTGGGCTAATGCCCTTGCGATGGTCACCTTTTCGATCGCCGCCGTGCTGCTGTCGGTCTTCGCCGCGGCTCTGATCCTGCAGCGCGCCGCCGGCGCCGCGCGCCGTCCCGACGTGGACCCGACCCTGGGCATCTACCGCCGCCAGCTGAACGAGATCGACGATCTGGCCGAACGCGGCCTGCTGGCCGAGGGCGAGCTGAAGGTCGCGCGCGCCGAAGCCGCTCGCCGCCTGCTAAACGCCGCCCAATCTGCGGAGGCCGCTGAAAAGCAAGCTTCCGAGACCGTCAAACCCACCGCTTCCAAGCCCATCCGGCTGGCCGTGTTGGCCTGCGCCGTCGTCGCGCCCCTGCTGGCGGTCGGCCTCTATGTCTATCTGGGCAAGCCGGGCGAGGCGGATCAGCCCTTCTCCGACCGCCTCAAGGCCTGGGTCGCCTCCGATCCCAGCCAGCTGGACCCGCAGCGCATCGCCGCGGTGCTGGAGACGGTGGTCAAGCAGCGCCCGACCGACCTGGAGCCGCTGATGTTCCTGGCCCGCGCCCAGGCCGCCTACGGCAACCTGCCCGCCGCCACCGAGACCATGCGCAAGGCCACGCGCCTGGCGCCCAAGCAGGCCGAAGTCTGGGCTGACCTCGGCTCGCTGCTGGTGATCCAGGCCCAGGGCCAGGAAAACCCCGCCGCCACCGACGCCTTCACCCAGGCCGCCGCCCTCGATCCCAAGAACACCTCCGCTCGCTACCACCTG
Organism: uncultured Caulobacteraceae bacterium; assembly: GCA_903929535.1. Taxonomy (GTDB): domain Bacteria; phylum Pseudomonadota; class Alphaproteobacteria; order Caulobacterales; family Caulobacteraceae; genus BOG-938. The sequence continues at coordinate 10,037 of CAIYVC010000151.1, forward strand.
GCCCGCGCCAAGGTCACCGCCGGGAACGTCGCCGGGGGCCTGGCCGACTGGCGTCTGCTCCTGGCCGACCTGCCCGCGGGAGATGAGCACAAGGCGCTGGATACCGAGATCGCCTCCACCGAAAAGGCCGGCCACCTGGTCGCCGCTCCCAGCGCCGCCGGTCCCGCCGAGCAGCAGGAGGCGCAGGGCCCGGCTCAGCAGGACGCCGGCGCCATTCCGCCCGAGGGCTCCGACCAGCGCGCCTTCATCAAGTCGATGGTCGCCAAGCTGGCCCAGCGGCTGCAGGAGATGCCCGAGGACCCCGCCGGCTGGGCGCGGCTGATCCGCTCCTATGCGGTGCTCGGCGACGCCGACGGCATGCAGAAGGCCCTGGATCAGGCGCACAAGGTGTTCAAGAACCGCCCCGATGACCTGAAGACCATCGACAACGCCATGGCGGGCGGGCAGTGATTTAGGCGTAGCTTTAAGGGTGGCGGGCGCCCATGTTTAGCCCGCGAGGAAACGCGCGCCTATTTGGCCATAAAAGCATAATAGTCTGAGCCGATGTCCATTCTGCCGAAATCCAGGAAAGCGCGCCGTCGGATGATGGTGCTCGCCATCGCCGCCCCCATCCTGGCCATGGCCGTGGGTCTCAGCCTCTACGCCGGGCGCAACGCCATCGTCTTCTTCTACGGCCCCTCCGAGGCGCGTGCGCAGCATGTGCCCGCCGGCCGGGTGGTGCGCCTGGGCGGTCTGGTGCAGCCCGGCAGCGTGATCAAGGCGTCCGATGGCGAGGTGCGTTTCTCCATCGCCGACCAGGCCTCCGCCGTGCAGACCAGCTTCCGGGGTGAGCTGCCCGACCTGTTCCGCGAGGGCCAGGGGGTGGTGGCGCAGGGTGAATTCGACAAGTCCGGCGTGTTCGTCGCCCGCGAGGTGCTGGCCAAGCACGACGAGAAATACATGCCCAAGGAAGTGGTCGACTCCCTCAAGAAGTCCGGCGAATGGCAGCGCGAGGGCGGCGCTCCGTCCAAGCCGGTCGCCCAGCTCAACTCCAAGAGTCCTGACGCCCTATGATCGCTGAGCTCGGCTCCTTCGCCCTGATGCTGGCCCTGGCTCTGTCGGTGGCCCAGGTCGCTCTGTCCGCCATCGGCCGCGTGCGCCGCTCGGCTGTCCTGCAAGGCGGCGGGGAAGGGGCCGGGATCGGCGCCTTCATCATGACCGCCCTGGCCTTCGGCTGCCTGATGAGCGCCTTCATCCGCTCGGACTTCTCGGTCGCCAACGTCGCCGAGAACAGCCACACCGCTCAGCCGATGTTCTACAAGGTCACCGCCACCTGGGGCAGCCACGAGGGCTCGATGCTCATGTGGAACCTGATCCTGACCGGCTACGGCGCCCTCATCATCCTGTTCGGCCGCCACCTGCCGCGCAATCTGAAGGCCACCACCGTGGCGGTGCAGGGCGCGCTGGGCGTGCTCTTCCTCGGCTACGCGGTGTTTGCCTCCTCGCCCTTCCTGCGGGTGCCGATGGCGCCGGTGGAGGGCAATTCGCTCAACCCGATCCTGCAGGACCCGCTGCAGGCTATCCATCCGCCGATCCTCTATTCGGGCTATGTCGGCATGTCGGTGGTCTATTCCTTCGCCATGGCGGCCCTCATTGAAGGCCGCGTCGACGCGGCCTGGGCTCGATGGGTCCGCCCCTGGGCCCTGGGCGCCTGGAGCGTCCTGACCGTGGGCATCACGCTTGGATCCTTCTGGGCCTATTACGAACTCGGCTGGGGCGGCTGGTGGTTCTGGGACCCGGTCGAGAACGCCAGCTTCATGCCCTGGCTGGCCGCCGCGGCCCTGCTGCATTCGGCTATCGTCACCGAGAAGCGCGGCGCCATGACCGCATGGACCGTGTTCCTGGCCCTGTGCGCCTTCTCCCTGTCTATGCTGGGCGCCTTCCTGGTCCGCTCGGGCGTCTTGACCTCGGTTCACGCCTTCGCCGTCGACCCGACCCGCGGCGCGATCCTGCTGGGCTGCCTGGGTGTCGCCGCCGGTTCCGCCTTCATCCTGTTCGCCTGGCGCGCGCCCCAGCTGAAGGGCGGCGGCCTGTTCGCCCCGATCAGCCGCGAAGGCGCGCTGGTGCTCAACAACCTCTTCCTGTCCGCCGCCACCGCCACGGTGCTGCTGGGCACCCTCTACCCCCTGATCCGTCAGGCGATCACCGGCCAGCCCATCTCCGTGGGTCCGCCCTTCTTCGCCCTGACCTTCGTGCCCCTGATGGTCATCACCCTGCTGATCGTGCCGATCGGGCCGCTGCTGTCCTGGAAGCGCGGCGATTTCCTGGGGGCTCTGCAGCGCCTGTGGGTCGCCGCCGCCGTGGCCATCGTCGCCGGCGTGCTGGTGATGGCTCTGGTGCAGCCGCGCAAGGCCATGACCTCCGCCGGGGTGGCTCTGGGCGTGTGGCTTGTGGCCGGCGCCCTGGCCGAACTGGCCGAGCGGGTCCGCGCCGGGCGTGCGCCTGCTAACGAATCTCTGCGCCGCCTGAAGGGCCTGCCGCGCGGCGCCTGGGGCACGACCCTGGCCCACCTCGGCCTCGGGGTCTTCGTCATGGGGGCCTGTTTCGAAACCGCCTGGAAGGCTGAGAACGCCCAGGCCCTGGTCCCCGGCGAGACCATGAACATCGGCGCCTATGTCCTGCATCTGGACAACGTTGGCCCGGTCGACGGTCCCAACTACGAGGCTGAACGCGCCCGCATCACCGCCACCAAGAACGGTTCGCCCGCCTGCGTCGGCAACCCCGAGCGCCGCGTCTATCCGGGCTCGGGCGGCCAGACCACCTCCCAGGTCGCCATCTGCATGCAGGGTCTGTCGGACCTCTATGTGGTGCTGAGCGATCCTCGGCCTCGCCCGAACGGCGCCATCGCCCACCTGGTGCGCGCCTACTGGAACCCCTGGGCGCGGATGATCTGGCTCGGGCCCTTCCTGATGGCGCTGGGCGGCTTCATCTCCCTGTCCGACCGCCGCCTGCGCTTCGCACTGCCGCGCGCCGCCGCCGCCCGCCTCGAAGGGCTGGAGCCCGCCGAATGAGGCCGGTGCGCCGTGTCGCGACCGCCCTGGCGGCGGGCCTCGCCGCCGCGATCCTGTGCATGGGCGCGTCCGCCGACGATCCCTTGGAGCGTCTGCAGAACCCCGTGCAGGAGGCGCGCGCCCGGCATCTGTTCCAGCAACTGCGCTGCGTGGTCTGCCAGAACGAGTCGATCGACGATTCACAGGCCGAGATCGCCGACGACCTGCGCAAAATCGTCCGCCAGCAGATCACCGCGGGCAAGACCGACCTCGAAATCCGCGACTTCCTGGTGGCCCGCTACGGCGAATTCATCCTGCTGCGGCCGACCATCACCCCGGGCAACGCGGCCCTGTGGCTGACGCCCTTCCTATTGATCGTGCTGGGCGGCGGCTATCTGTGGATCAAATCGCGCCAGCCGGCCGTTCCCGACACGGGGCTCACCGAAGACGAGCGGTTGGCCCTGGACGCCATGGGTATCGGCGAACAGGACATGGTTTCGCCGCACAACAATTCAACGAATGCCCTTGGCACGGTTGCAGTCAAACATTGAAAGCGATGGCGTACCGCTAACATCGCCCCTAGGTTAGTTTACGGACGCGCGGACGACACGCGCGCCTTGTCATGAGGACGGTTCACAGATGGCCCCTAAGAGAACGGGTTTTATCGTCGGCGCAGTCGCCGGCGCGGGAGTAGCGGCTGCGGCCCTGGCCGGCGTCGGCTTGCGGATCCCTGCCGCCAGCGCGGACAATGCCCGGCCCAAGCTCGTTCAGACCGCCGGTCCGGCGATCTTCGCGCCGCCCCCCGGCTCGCCCCTGTCCTTCGCCGACATCTTTGACCGGGTGTCCCCGGCGGTGGTGTCGATCAACGTCACCTCCAAGATCGAGCGCTCGGCTCGAGGCGGCACGCCCAACTTCCCCTTCGGCATCGTTCCGCGCGGCGGCCAGGGCGGCCGTGGCGGTCAGGGCGGGGATGACGAGGACGACGGCGATGAAGGCGGCGGCGGTGGCGGTGGCGGCGCCCAAGGCGGCCGCGGCGGCGGCAACGACAATTCCAATTCGGCCCAGGCCTCCGGCTCGGGCTTCTTCATCTCGGCTGACGGCTACATCGTCACCAACAACCACGTCGTGGAGAACGCCACCGACATCAAGGTGGTGATGAAGGACGAGCGCGAGCTGGTCGCCAAGGTGATCGGCCGCGACGAAGGCACCGACCTCGCCGTGATCAAGGTCGAGGGCAAGAACTTCCCCTACGTCAATTTCGAGAACTCGGCCAAGCCGCGCGTCGGCGACTGGGTGATCGCGGTCGGCAACCCCTTCGGCTTGGGCGGAACCGCCACGGCCGGCATCATCTCAGCCTATGGCCGTAACATCGGCGAGACCTTCGTCGACTACATCCAGATCGACGCCCCCATCAACCGGGGCAACTCCGGCGGCCCGACCTTCGACATCTATGGACGGGTGATCGGCGTCAACACCGCCATCTTCTCGCCCTCGGGCGGGTCGGTGGGCATCGGCTTCGCCATTCCTGCCGACGTGGTCGACTCCACCACCCAGCAGCTGATCTCGGGCGGCAAGATCACCCGCGGCTATCTGGGCGCGACCATCCAGGCCGTGACTCCGGAAATCGCCGATAGCGTCGGCATTCCCGGCAAGAAGGGCGCCCTGGTCGCCGAACTGGTCCCCGGCGGTCCCGCCGAGAAGGCCGGCGTCATGCCCGGCGACGTGGTGCTGTCGGTCAACGGCCACCCGGTCAAGGACTCCACCGATCTGACCCGTCAGGTCGCCGCCTCCAAGTCGGGCGACACCCTGGCCCTGGTCGTGATGCGCGCCGGCAAGCAGACCACCATCGACGTGAAGTCGGGCGTGCGCCCGTCCGAAGCCGATCTGGCCCGCACCCAAGGCGCCAATCCCAACAACCGCAACGCCCCGTCCGAAACGGCTCCGGCCAACCGGCCGCAGGCGCTGGGTCTGGCGCTCGGGCCGCTCGACGAGGCCGCCCGCCGCCGTTACGGCCTCTCCGCCGACATCCGCGGCGCCGTGGTCGAGAACGTGGCGGTCGGTTCGGACGCCGCCAAGAAGGGCCTCAAGCGCGGCGACGTCGTGGTCCGCGCCAACTCCACCGCCATCGCCTCTCCGCAGGACGTGGTCGCGGCGGCGGACGCGGCCAAGAAGGCGGGCCGCACCAGCGTGCTGGTGTTCATCTATCGCGACGGCCGCCAGCTGGGCGTGCCGATCAAGATCGACGAGGCCAAGCCCGCCGAGAAACCGGCCAGATAGGCTCCAAGCCTGGGCCAAAAGAAGAGGGCGGACCGCGCAAGCGGCCCGCCCTTTTTCTTTGATCCTCCACCGTGAAACGGGGGAGGTGGCCCAGAGGGCCGGAGGGGGCGCGCCGCCGTAGCGTCTTGCCTAAACCAGCTTGGCCTTCTGGAGGGTCTTGTAGGCCTTGATCACCTTCTGCAGGCGAGTCTCGGCGCTGCGGTCGCCGCCGTTGGCGTCGGGGTGGCAGCGCTTGACCAGTTCGGTGTAGCGGGCGCGGATTGTGGGCCCGTCGGCCTCTTCGGCCAGGTCCAGCTCGATCAGGGCCATGCGCTCCAGCTTGCCCAGGTGACGCACCGGAGCTTCCTGCTTGCGCTTGCCGCGCGCGCCCAGCACGCCCAGAGGATCGGCCATGCCCTCGCCGGACTTGGCGGCGATCGAGGCGGCTTCGCGCGAGAAGCGCGAGGCCTTGAACTGCCAGGTGGGGCGGTCGCCATGAGCGCGGGCGGCCTGAGCCTCCTGCACCTGGGCCTCGCTCATGCCGGCGAAGAAGTCCCAGCTGCGGTTGTACTCGGCCGCGTGCGGTTGGCAGAACCAGTAGTGCTGATCCATCATCTCGCGCGATTTGGGGGCGCGGGTGGTCGCGGGGGCCCGGCAACCGGCGTGGTCGCAGGCCCGCTCGCCCGGCTTCAGGGCGTGCACATCCCTCTCGGCTTCGGCTTCACCCTTCTTGGGCGGCCGGACGCGGATATCGACAAATTTGGGCTTGTATTGAAACGCACTGCTCATCGGTGAAGTATGAGGGGGAGATCCCCCCAATCGTTATGACGGAACGCCCCAATGGGACAAGTGGCTCAAGCCATCCGCGAAAAACTCGATAGCGCCTTTCATCCCGAGCGGCTCGAGGTAATCGACGACAGCGCCCGTCATGCCGGACATTCCGGGGCGACGCCAGGAGGCGAGAGCCATTTCAATGTGGTGATCGTGTCGCAGGCTTTCCAGGGCCAGGGCCGCGTCGCCCGTCAGCGCAGCGTCTACACCGCCCTGGCGGCGGAACTGGCGGGACCGGTGCATGCGCTGTCGCTGAAAGCTCTAGCGCCCGGCGAGCCGGCGTGACTGAATAGCAGCGTCATGAGCCGCTCGTTCGTCTTTCCGGTCCGCGCGCCTACCCGGCGGGTCACGATCCGTCCGGCGGGTTGGGGCGACATCGAGGGCATGGCGCGGGTGGCCGTCGACACCTGGGGCCTGACCTATGTCGACATTCTGCCCAAGGCCTACCTGGCCCGCATGCGCTACGCCTCTCAGGAAAATCAGCGCAGCCGGATGATGCACGCCCACGCGGTGCACCACTTCGTGGCCATCGAGCCCACGGCGGGCGAGGTGGTCGGCTTCGCCAGCTGCGGCCCCACCCGCAATGGTGGCGGCGAGGTTCCCGGCGAGATCTACGAACTCTATGTCCAGCATGGCTTCCAAAGCCGCGGCATCGGCCGGCGTCTGTTCAAGGCGGCGCGCAACCAGCTGGCCAGCGACGGCCATGAGTCGATGATCGTCTGGGTGCTGTCTGACAACCCCAACCTGGGCGTCTACCCCCGCATGGGCGGCTGGCGCCACGCTCGCAAAACCATCCGCGTCGGGGGCGCCTCGGTCGAAGAGACCGCCTACACCTGGCGGCTTGACAGAGCTTGAAGACGGGGGCCTAGCCCTCGCTCTCCTCCGCCTCCTTCAGCGGTTCGGAGACCCGCAGCGCCGTGATCTGATTGCGCTGACGGCGCAGAATCTGGAAGCGGTGGTGGTGGAAGATGAAGGTCTGGCCGGGGTCGGGAATCGTCTGAGCCTCGTGGATCACCAGCCCCGCCACGGTCACCGCATCCTCGTCCGGCAGGTCCCAGTCCATCGCCCGGTTCAGGTCGCGCAGCGTCACCGAGCCGTCGACATTGACCGAGCCGTCGGGCTGGCGGCGGATGCCCTGCAGGGCTGAATCGTACTCGTCCTCGATATCGCCGACGATCTCCTCGAGGATGTCCTCCAGCGTCACCAGCCCCTGCAGCGCGCCATACTCGTCCACCACCAGAGCGAAGTGGGTGCGGGCCTTGAGGAAGGCGTTCAGTTGTTCCTTCAGGTTGGTGGTTTCGGGGATGAACCAGGCCTCGCGGGTGATGGCAGCGATATCCAGGGCCTCGATGTCGCCGTCGGCGGCGGCCAGGGCGCGCAGCAGGTCCTTGGCGTGCAGCATGCCGATGATGTTCTCCTGCTCCTCGCGGTAGAGGGGCAGGCGGGTGTGGGGGGCGTCCAGCGCCTGGCGCACCAGCTCGCGCGGTGTCAGGTCCGCATCCAGCATCGAGATGTTCTTGCGGTGGACCATCACCTGGGACACGTCCATGTCCGCCAGGTCCAGCACCCCGCCCAGCATCCGCCGGTCGCGGCTCTCCACCAGGCCTTCGGAGTGGTGGTACTCCACCGCGCCGCGGATCTCCTCGTGGGCGGCCAGCACGTCGGCCTCCATCGACAGGTCGATGCCGAACGGGCGCAGCATCTGGCGCACCAGCCACTGGATGGTGAACACCACCGGGCCCAGCAGGCGCACAATGACCGTCAGGGGCGCCGACAGGCTGCGGGCCACGTCGTCGGCGCGGCTGATGGCGATGGTCTTGGGCAGGACCTCGGCGAACACCAGAACGAGCACGGTCATCACACCCGTGGCCACCGCGATGCCCCAGACGCCGGGAATGGACTTGGAGATGAACTCGGTGGTCAGGGCCGAGGCCAGGATGTTGATCAGGTTGTAGCCGAGCAGCACGGCGCCGATCATCATCTCCTGATCGTCGAGCAGCTTGTTGACCCGCTTGGCGGCCGGGTCGCCCTCGCGCTCCAGTTGGTGCATGCGGCCGCGGCTGGCGCGGGTCATGGCTGTTTCCGCCGCGGCGAAAAGGGCCGAGACCGCCAGCAGGACCAGGAGGCCGACGCCGAAAATGACCAGGGGGGCGGCCATGGTGCTGTGTCTTCCTTAAGCTAGGCGGTTGCGCCTTCGGACAGAAGGAACGCGCGAACGGCCTCGGCGTCCACGCCTTTCGCCACGAAAGCCTCGCCAAGCCCCTTGGCCAGCACGAAGGTCAGGCGCCCACTCTCGGCCTTCTTGTCCTGCGCCATGTGCATGATCAGCCGGTCGGCGGGGAAGGGGGCGCCCGTCACCTGGCTCATGCGGGTCGGCAGGCCCGCCGCCGCGATGCCGGCCTCCGCGCGGGCGGCGTCCTGCGCCGTGCAATGGCCGAGCACCGCCGAGAAGCGGAACGCCTGGGCGCAGCCCACCGCCACGCCCTCGCCGTGCAGCAGGGCCTCGCCGTAGCCGGTCTCGGACTCCAGCGCGTGGCCGAAGGTGTGGCCGAGGTTGAGCAGGGCGCGCGCGGCGGCCTCCTTCTCGTCCTGGCCGACGATCTCGGCCTTCATCTCGATCGAGCGGGCCACCCCGTGGCCCAGCGCCTCGGGCTCCAGCCGCAGCACCTCGGCGCCGTGGGCCTCCAGCCATTCGAAGAAGGCGAAATCACCCAGCAGGCCGTACTTGATCACCTCGGCATAGCCCGCCCGCATCTCGCGGTCCGACAGCGTGCCCAGCACCCCCAGGTCGGCCAGCACCAGCAGCGGCTGGTGGAAGGCGCCGATCAGGTTTTTGCCGCGTGTGGTGTCGATGGCGGTCTTGCCCCCCACCGAGGAGTCGACCTGGGCCAGCAGGGTTGTCGGAATCTGGATGAAGTCGATGCCGCGCTTGTAGATCGAGGCGGCGAAGCCGGTCAGGTCGCCGATCACGCCGCCGCCGAAGGCCGTCACCACGTCGCCGCGGTCCAGGCCCAGGGCCAGCAGCCGGTCCGACAGGTCCGCCAGCCCCTCCCAGCTCTTGGTCTGCTCGCCGGGCGGCAGGGCGATCCAGGACGGCGTGATCCCTTGCGCCTTCAGCGAGGCGTCCAGCGCCGCGCCGTGCAGCCGCTGCACCGTCTCGTCGCACACCACCGCCGTGCGCCCGCGCGGCAGCAGGGGCTTCATCAGCTCGCCCGCCCGCGCGATCAACCCCGCGCCGACCATCACGTCGTAGGAACGGGCGCCCAGGCCCACCCGGATGGTCCGTGTCATTTGTTTTCCTCGGCGCGCGCCTTGAGGGCGGCGATGATGATCTCGACGGTGGTCTGATGCGGCGCGTCGGCGCTTTCCACGATCAGGTCCGCCTGGCGGTAGCTGGGTTCGCGCTTTTCCAGAAGCTCGGTCAGCACCTGCCGCGGGTCTTTGCCTTTCAGCAATGGCCGGGTGTCCTTGCGCCCGACTCGGCGCGCCAGGATTTCGGGGTCGGCCTTCAGCCACACCGAGACGGCCTTCTTCGACACCAGGGCGCGGGTCTCGGGGTTCATGAAGGCGCCGCCGCCGGTCGCCAGCACATGGGGCGGCTCGTCCAGCAGCCGCGCGATCACCCGCCGCTCGCCCTCGCGGAACTCCGCCTCGCCGCGGCTGGCGAAGATCTCGCTGATGGTGCGCCCGGCGGCCTGTTCGATCTCCTCGTCGGCGTCGCGGAACGGCAGGTCCAGGGCGACCGCCAGCCGCTTGCCCACGGAGCTCTTGCCCGCGCCCATCATGCCCACCAGGACGATGGTGCGGTTGCGGAGCGCTGCGGGCTGCGCCGGATCGAGGGGTGAGGGCTTTTCCATAAGGGCCGCGATCTTTACACGATGGGCCGGATCAGCGCCAAGTCAGGGGCGAATCCGGGGATGGTGGAGAGAATGAACCCAAAACCCTTGCTCCGTTTCAGTCTGCTTTCCGCCGTGGCCCTGGCCGGCGCGGGTCCGGCCCTGGCCCAGGGGCCCGGCGCCGGGTCCGCCATAAACGATGCGCTGGCGCGATCGCCTGCGGCAGCGGCCGCCGCCGCGGACGCAGCCTTCGCCGCCGCGCAGGCGCCACCCGCGGATGCGCCGCTCGCGACT
>CAIYVC010000152.1 GCA_903929535.1 uncultured Caulobacteraceae bacterium
CGTCACACCGAAGGTGCCGTTGGTGCGATAGCGCCCGGCGCGGCCGGCGATCTGGCCGATCTCCTGGGGGGTCAGCCAGCGGGTGCGGCGGCCGTCGAACTTGCGCAGCCCGGCGAAGGCCACATGGTCCACGTCCATGTTCAGGCCCATGCCGATGGCGTCGGTGGCCACGAGGAAGTCCACCTCCCCCGACTGGTAGAGCGCCACCTGGGCGTTGCGCGTCCGCGGCGAGAGGGAGCCCATCACCACCGCCGCCCCGCCCCGCTGCCGGCGGATCAGCTCGGCGATGGCGTAGACGTTCTCCGTCGAAAACGCGACCACGGCGGAGCGCCTCGGCAGGCGGGTCAGCTTCTTGGAACCGGCATAGGTGAGCTCCGAGAACCGCTCCCGGGTGACGAAGCTGGCATCGGGCAGCAGCCGGCGGATCAGGGGGGCGACGGTGAGGGCCCCCAGGAACAGGGTCTCGTACCGGCCCCGGGCGTGGAGCAGGCGATGGGTGAAGATGTGCCCCCGCTCCCGGTCGGCGCAGAGCTGGATCTCGTCCACGGCCAGGAACTCCACCTCCCGGCCCAGCGGCATGGCCTCCACCGTGCAGACGAAATAGACCGCCCGAGGCGGGACGATCTTCTCCTCGCCGGTGATCAGCGCCACCGAGCGGGCGCCGCGCAGCTTGACGATGCGGTCGTAGATCTCGCGGGCCAGCAGCCTCAGCGGCAGGCCGATCATGCCCGACGCGTGGCCGAGCATCCGCTCCACGGCAAGATGGGTCTTGCCGGTGTTGGTCGGACCCAGAACCGCGACGAGCCGGGAGGGCGGCGCGCCGGAAGGGCGATCGGTCATGAATCGAACGTGGGGGATCGCGCGGGCCCGGGCAAGGGCCGTTCGCCACATATCACGGCGAAATCAACAGGTTAAATCGCTTGGGAGGAGAATCAGGAACGGCGGCGAAACGAATCGGGACCGAATCGGCCACCTGTGCCAATTCGGCATTTGTTCTCTACTAGATAGGGTAGATTGATTCGACCTTAACCATAAGGCTGGTGTCCGGGGTTAACCTTGAGGCTTAGCGCGAGGCCTGAACGATGCCTCTCGGCAGGCGGCCCTCGGCCTGCACCCGCGCCAGCTGGATCACCGCGTTGCCGAGCTGGGTCTGGGCCTGCAGCCGGGCCATCACCCAGGGGCCGCCCTCGCCGACCTGGGCGAAGTCCACCTGGATGGGACGGTCCAGTCCCTGGTTGCGGGCATTGCCCTTCTTGATGTGATAGCCGGCGACTTCCTTGAAGCTGGCGCTGCAACGCACGGCGTTGACCAGACCCAGATGCTGCTGGAGTTCGGACAGGACCACTGGACGGGGATTGGCGAAGCCCAGTTCCGACAGCTCCTTGCCGTTGAAGATCCGTTCGGTCCCGTGGCAGGGGCCTTCGTCGGCGGCGACGGTCAGGCGCAGCGCCGCCGTCAGATAGCCGACCGCGCCCAGGCGCTGCTGCCGGTTGGCGGGCGGATCGCCCATGTAGGTCATTTGCGGTTCGGCGACGGTAGTCACGTCGCTGGGCGTCCAGATCACCTCGACCCTGCGGTTGCGCTTGCCGTCGTGGTTCTCGTGCTTGAACACGCCCGGCTCGGGGTCGCCCTGCACGATGCGGCCGGTCTCGTTGGCCTCGATGTTGAAGTGCTTGAAGGCGTCCAGGATGCCGTAGGACGAGATGCGGGCGGTCGAGGCGTGGCTGGCGGGGGAGACCTGCTGGTTCAGCTCGACCTTCAGCACCGTGAGGAACAGCAGCCGCCCGTCATAGCCCAGCTGCAGCTTCAGGCTGTCTTCGTCCGGTTGTGCCCAGGCGGCGCCCGCGGCGCAGGCGGCGAGAAGCAGGGCGGCCAAGCCGGCGCACAGGCGCGCCCAGGGGCTTTTCATACGGACTCCGGGTTCGGTCGCGTCTTCCTGCAATCGAACCGTGGCGATCGCAGGGCGGAAGGGGTGGCGGTCTCTGCTATGATTTGTCAAAGCCGGCGTGGCAAGCCGGTCCCGCGCACCCGCTTGGAGCCTTGACCCACAGCATCGGGATGCGTATACGGCCCGTTCCTCGCGCGGACCCTGGTCCGGGCGGACGATCTGTATTTCTGCGAAGGTCTATTGCAATGACTCGCCGCTGCGAACTCACCGGTGTCGGCCCGATGGTCGGCCACAATGTGAGCCACTCGAACATCAAGACCAAGCGCCGCTTCCTGCCGGCTCTGGCCGAGACCAGCCTGCAGTCCGAAGCCCTGGGCCAGTCGTTCCGCCTGCGCGTGACCAACGCCGCGTTGCGCACTCTGGATTTCCGCGGCGGCCTCGACACCTTCCTGGTCAAGGCCAAGGACGAAGTGCTGTCGGCCAAGGCCCGCAAGATCAAGAAGCAGATCAAGGCCAAGCTCGCCGCCGCCCAGCCGGCCGCCTAGGCTTTCCGCCATCGACGATGCAAAAGGCCCCGGGAAACTCCCGGGGCCTTTTTCGTTTGGGCCAAGATCGGCTACCAAGGCCGGGTAACGGAGCGCAAGCATGACCGACAGCCCTTCAGACCTGATCGACTCCAGGATCAAGGAACTCGGCGACTGGCGTGGCCAGACCCTGGCCCGCGTCCGCGCGCTCATCCATCAGGCTGATCCCGAGGTGGTGGAGACCTGGAAGTGGCGGGGCGTTCCGGTGTGGGAGCACGCCGGCATCATCTGCACCGGCGAGACCTACAAAAGCGTGGTCAAGCTGACCTTCGCCAAGGGCGCGGCGCTGGACGACCCCAAGGGACTGTTCAACTCCAGCCTCGAAGGCAACGTCCGACGCGCCATCGACATCCCCGAGGGCGCCGCGATCGACGAAGACGCTTTGAAGGCTCTGGTGCTGGCGGCTGTGGCCCTCAACCAGACCAAGAAGGCCCGCTAGGCCAGCATATCCGGCCCGACCTTGCGTACGTCGTCGCAACCGGCAAGCACCAGGGTCGTGGTCATCTGCTTCCTGAACAGCTCCAGCACGTGGGACACGCCGGCGCCGCCGCGCGCGGCCAGGCCCCAGACCCAGGCGCGGCCGATCATGCAGCCCTTGGCCCCCAGCGCCATCGCGCGGATCACGTCCTCGCCCGTGCGCACCCCGCCGTCCATCATCACCGTGGCGCGGTCGCCCACCGCCTCGGCGACGCGGGGCAGGGCCTTGATGCCGGACAGCGCGCTGTCCAGCTGCCGCCCGCCGTGGTTGGAGACGATCACTCCGTCGGCGCCCGCGTCCACCGCTCGGCGCGCGTCGTCAGGGTCGATCACGCCCTTCACCACCAGCTTGCCCGGCCAGTTCTCGCGCACCCAGGCCACGTCGTCTGGGGTCAAAGACACCTGCATGGCGGTGCGCGCCCAGGTCCAGAAGGCCGCGAAGCCGCCATCGCCTCCGCCGAAGGCCTCGTTGACGTTGCCGAAGATGTGCGGCCGCCCCTTGGCGTAGACGTCCCACAGCCAGGCCGGATGAGTAATGCCGTCGATGGCGCGGGTCAGGTGGCCCAGCGGCCCCAGCTCCCCCGTCATGCCCCGGCGATGCTCGCGCTGCCGCTCGCCGGGCACGCCGACGTCGACGGTCAGGGCCAGCACCGTGCAGCCCTGGGCCCAGACCCGGTCCAGCAGGATCTTCATGTAGGCGCGGTCGCGCAGCAGATAGAGCTGGTACCAGACCGGCCCCGCCGCCGCCGTCACTTCGCGCACGTCGCAGATGGCCATGGTCGAGTTGCACATCACCACGCCGGCCTGCTTGGCGGCCACCGCCACCTGCACTTCGCCGCGCCGCGCGTACATGCCGGTCAGGCCTATCGGGGCCAGGACCAGGGGCATGGCGAGGTCAGTGCCCAGGATGTTGGTCGACAGGTTGACGTGTTCGACCCCGGTCAGCACCCGCTGGCGCAGGTGCACCTGCTCGAAGTCGGTGACGTTGCGGTTCAGCGCGCTCTCGCTCAGCGCCCCGCCCTCGATGTAGTCGGACAGCAGGCGCGGCAGGCGGCGGCGGGCCAGGCGGCGGTAGTCTTCGACCGAAACGGGATTGCTCATTGTGCGGCGCCGGGAGCCGAGAAGGTGGTGCGCAGGACGCGGGCGCTGGCGCCGCGCACGGGCGCCGCGTCACCGCCGCCCCTGCCGCCGCGCGGCCGCTCCTCAAACAGCGCCGCCAGGTTCTCGACGATGGCTCCGCCCAGCTGCTCGACGTCCGCCAGGGTCACGGCCCGATTGTAGTAGCGGGTCACGTCGTGGCCGATGCCGATGGCGATAAGCTCCACCGGCGACAGGGTCTCGATCTGATGGATCACGTAACGCAAATGCCTCTCCAGATAGTGGCCGGTGTTGACTGACAGGGTGGAGTCGTCGACCGGCGCGCCGTCGGAAATGACCATCAGGATGCGCCGTTGCTCGGGCCGGCCCAGCAGACGCCGGTGCGCCCAGAGCAGCGCTTCGCCGTCGATATTCTCCTTCAGCAGGCCTTCCTTCATCATCAGGCCGAGGTCGCGCCGGGCGCGCCGCCAGGGAGCGTCGGCGGACTTGTAGACGATGTGGCGCAGGTCGTTGAGCCGGCCCGGATGCGGCGGCTTGCCGGACTTGACCCACTCCTCGCGTGAGGCGCCGCCCTTCCAGGCGCGGGTGGTGAAGCCCAGGATCTCCACCTTCACGCCGCAGCGTTCCAGTGTGCGCGCCAGGATGTCGGCGCAGACCGCCGCCACCATGATCGGACGCCCGCGCATGGAGCCGGAGTTGTCGATCAGCAGAGTCACCACCGTGTCGCGGAACTCGGTGTCCTCTTCCTGCTTGAAGGACAGGGGAGCGGTGGGGTCGATGATAACCCGCGTCAGCCGCGCGGCGTCCAGCATCCCTTCCTCCAGATCGAAGGTCCAGGCGCGGTTCTGCTGCGCCAGCAGGCGGCGCTGCAGCTTGTTGGCCAGGCGCGAGACGACGCTGGAAAGGCTGGTCAGCTGCTGATCCAGATAGGCGCGCAGCCGCGTCAGTTCCTCGACCTCGGCCAGTTCCTCGGGGGTGACGATCTCGTCGTAGGCGTCGGTATAGACCTTGTAGGTCGGCTCGCGCCGGGCATCACCGCTGTCATCCGGGCGCGAGGGCTTCTCGCCATCGCCCATCTCGGGCGGGTCCTCGTCGCTGTCGCCGGCCTCCGTATCCTGGGCCGTGGTCTCCTGGCGGGTGGCGTTGGGATCCTGTTCGCCGCTCTCGCTGGCGGAGGCGGCGTCGGAGTCCGCCTGGCTCTCGCCGGAATCGTCCTCTTCGTCGTCCTTGTCGTCGCCGCCCTCCTTGCCGGCCTCGTCCTCGCCTTCCTGTTGCTCCTCGTCCGACATCTCCTCATCGGTGGCGTCGGTCATGTCGAGGTCGCGCAGCACGGTGCGCGCCAGGCGGGCGAAGGCGGCCTGGTCGTCCACGGCCTCGGCCAGCCGGTCCAGCGTCTTGCCGGCGCGGGCCTCGATGTCGGCGCGGTGGGCGTCCACCAGGGCGCGGGTTCCGTCCGGCGGCGGCTGGCCGGTCAGGCGTTCGCGCACCAGCAGGCTCAGGATGTCGGCCATCGGCGGCTCGGCCTGCTCGGTGATGGCGCGGGTCAGGCCACGCTTTTCCAGCGAGGATTCCAGCGCCGCCGTCAGGTTGGCGCGCACGCCGCCCAGGGCATTGGCGCCGATCGCCTCAACCCGCGCCTTTTCGATGGCTTCGAAAGCGTTGGCGGCGTCGGGCGAGGCCGGCTTGAACCGGGCGTGGGCGCCCTTGTCGTGGTGCGCCAGCCACAGAGCCATCTGGTCGGCCATGCCCCGGATGCGGGCCGCTTCGCGCGGCTGCAGATCGCGGGGCGGATGGGGCAGGACGGCTCTGTTTGCGTAAAGAGCAGGCCCTTCATTGGAGAACACGACTTCGAGGTCCGGCGTCTCGGCCAGCGAGCGCGCGGCGTGGGCCAGGGCGCGCTTGAACGGTTCGGTGGGGCTTTCGTCGGCCATCGGACGCTACACTACAGCCCTTGCAGGCGGCTAAGCCACCTTCACCCGTGCGGCGCTCTCGGGCAGGTCCGTCCCGAAGGCGCGCTGGTAGAATTCCGCCACGGTCGGCCGTTCCAACTCGTCGCACTTGTTGAGGAAGGTCAGGCGGAAGGCCATGGCCACGTCGCCGCCGAAGATTTCGGCGTTCTGGGCCCAGGTCATCACCGTGCGCGGGCTCATGACGGTGGAGATGTCCCCGTTCATGAAGGCGTTACGGGTCATGTCGGCCACGCGGACCATGGACGACAGGGTGCGCTTGCCCTCGGCGGTGTCATAACCGGGGCTCTTGGCCAGGACGATCTCGGCTTCCACGTCATGCGCCAGATAGTTGAGCGTGGTGACGATCGACCATCGGTCCATCTGGCCCTGATTGATCTGCTGGGTGCCGTGATAGAGCCCCGTGGTGTCGCCCAGGCCGATGGTGTTGGTCGTCGAGAACAGCCGGAAATAGGGGTTGGGCCGGATCACGCGGTTCTGGTCAAGCAGGGTGAGCTTGCCCGACTGCTCCAGCACGCGCTGGATCACGAACATCACGTCCGGGCGCCCGGCGTCGTATTCGTCGAACACCAGGGCGATGGGCCGCTGCAGAGCCCATGGCAGCATGCCTTCGCGGAACTCAGTGACCTGCTTGCCGTCCTTCAGGACGATGGCGTCCTTGCCGACCAAGTCGATGCGCGAGACGTGGCTGTCGAGGTTGACCCGCACCAGGGGCCAGTTCAGCCGGGCGGCGATCTGCTCGATGTGGGTCGATTTGCCGGTGCCGTGATAGCCCTGAACCATCACGCGGCGGTCGTAGGCGAAGCCTGCGCAGATGGCGACTGTGGTCTGGGGGTCGAAGCGGTAGGCGGTGTCCAGGTCCGGCACATGCTCGTCGCGCGCGGCGAAGGCCGGGACCTTCATGTCGGAATCCACGCCGAACGCCTCGCGCACGGTGACGATGCGGTCGGGCTGCAGGGCCAGGAGCTTGTCTTCGGGGGTGGTGGCGGAAGGCATAGGGTTCTTTAGGAAAGCGCGGCGGCGGGGTCCAGCCTTTATAGCCCTGCGAAGGCGGCTTTTGACTGTGCAAAAACCTTGGGGCGCAGACCGCTTCGATCCTGATGATTCAAGGCCTTGGACAAGTCTGGTCCAAAGCGCGGACACCAACGCCACGGCCCGCCGTCCTCCGCTCAAGTCCGCGTCAGGGTTGGCGCGGTCAAGGGTCAGTGTCCAAAGGCGATTGCGGTTAACACAACTCGTCCCCGCCTGGTTGCATATCCACAGCTATTTATTTTGCACTGCAATGTGCACTTGCGACTCGAGCGTAATCCTGTCATGGAGACATCAGTTAATCAGTTCGACCCTGACCATACGTGAGCCGGTCAGGGCCGTTTGCAGACTTTTCGCAGAGTTCGAGAGCCGCAAACGACTTGTCGGGGGGCCCCAGCGCCCTCGCCGAACAGGACACGAAAGCTTTGATAAGTAAGACTTACCCGCGTGCGAACCCGCGTGCGCTGTTCACCGCTGCTTTGGCGGGTTCAGCCATGGGCCTGGGGCTTGCCGCCGCTTATCTGGCGGGGGCGAATTCCATGTCCGGGTTAATGCATGTCCGGGCGAGGCAGATGGCCTCGGCCGAGGGTTTTGGCTTCACCGATGTTGCACTGCAGCGCGCCGGCGCCATGGATGCGGGGGCCTTGGCCATCGCCCAGCGCCACGATCCCTTCATCATTTCCGGCGCCGCTCAGCGCGACCGCCAGTCCGCCGATTTCGCCGCCCGCCTCGATAGCGCCGCCTCGACTCCGGCGGGCCTGACCGCCGTCAGCCTGATGCTGCGCCCCGATCTTGGCCCTGACGGCGACACCGTCGCCGGGCGCCTGCGGTTCGCTTCGATCGGCGCGCTGGACGGCGCGCGCGACCTCGATTGCCTGACCCAGGCTGTCTATTACGAAGCCCGGGGCGAGACGCCCAAGGGCCAGGCGGCGGTGGCTCAGGTGGTGCTCAACCGCGTCCGCCATCCCGCCTTCCCCAAGACCATCTGCGCGGTGGTGTTCCAGGGCGCCGGCAAGCGTAAGACCGACTGCCAGTTCTCCTTCGTCTGCGACGGCTCTATGCGCCTGGATCGCGACGACGAGGCCTGGGACAAGGCTCAACATGTAGCCGCGCGCGCCCTCTCGGGCGTGACCGTGGCCGACATCGGGGGCGCCACCCACTTCCACGCCTCGCGCCTCGCCGACCAGTGGGGCGACGGCCTGGTCAAGGTGGCCCAGGTTGGCCTGCACGTCTTCTACCGCTTCGGGCACCAGCATCCGGACTTCGAGGCCCAGGTGTTCCAGGCCAAGGCCGACACCGCGCCGCTGCGCGAAACAACCGATCTGAAGCCGGTTCTGGCCAGCCTGCTGCCCTCGGTCGCCTCCGCGGCGGAGCCTCCGCCCAAGACCGAAGCCAAGGCCGAGGTTCAGGCTAAGGAAACTGAAGCGCCCAAGCCGGTGGCCCAGGCCGCCAAGCCCGCGACCCCGCCCGCCAAGCCGGACGTCCCGACAGCCTAAACTTCCACGACTGTGTTGGTCAGGGTCCCGATGCGGCTGATGGCGCAGGTCATCACGTCGCCGCCCTTCATCACGCCCTTGGGCTCCATGGCGAAGCCGACGCCCGACGGGGTGCCGGTGGCGATCACGTCGCCGGGCTCCAGCGTCATGCCGGCCGACAGAGACTCGATGATGGCGGGGATGTCGAAGATCATCATGTCGACGGTGGCGCGCTGACGCTCTTCGCCGTTGAGGGTGAAGACCAGCTCCAGGTCGGAGGGGTCGCCGATCTCCGCCTTGTCGATGATCCACGGGCCCATTGGGCAGCTGGTGTCCAGCGACTTGCCCTTGAACCACTGCACGTGGCTGCGCTGCAGGTCCCGCGCGGTCACGTCGTTGATGATGGTGTAGCCGAATACATGGTCGAAGGCGTCAGCGCGCGAGATGTCCCGCCCGGCCTTGCCGATGATGACGCCGAGCTCAATCTCGTAGTCGAAGGCCTGGGTCAGCTTGGCGGGATAGCGCACTTCGGTGTCCGGCCCGGTCACGCAGGTCGGCGCCTTGGTGAAGAAGTTAGGTACGCTCGGGACCTCGGCCTTGCGGTCGAACATCCGGTCGCCTTCCTTGACGTGGTCCATGTAGTTGCGGCCGACGCAGAGGACGTTCTTGGCCGGGCGGGGGATCGGGGCCAGCAGGGTCACGGACGCGGCGGGATAAAGGGCGTCCGCCGGTGGCTTGTCGGCCAGTTTGCGCGCGGTTGTCAGTGCGGTCTCGCCGCCCGCGATCAGGGCGATCATGCTGGAGGCGTCGAGGCTCTCGCCGGTCAGTTCGGAAGCCAGCTTAAGGTCCAATACACCCCGGCCCTCAAGCCAGACGCCGACACTCTGGGACGCGCCGCGCGCGAAGGTGACCAACTTCATGAACCGCTCTCCTGGATGACGCGTCCTTTTAGCGTTCCGCGCACGGTTGGAAATAGCTTGTAAAGCGCCCGCTTGGTTCGGATATGGAGCCCATGACCGAGGAAGCCCTCCAGCAACCCGAGCGTTCGCGCATCCTGGCCGCCCTGGAGGCGGTCAAAGACCCCAAGACCGGGCGCGGTCTGGTCAGCGCGGGCCTGGTGCAGGCCCTGGTGGTGCAGCCCGGACGGGCGGGCTTCATGATGGAGGTCGAGACCGGAGAGGGCCCTCTTTACGCGCCGGTGCGCGACGCCGCTGAGGCGGCGTTGAAGACTGTTCCTCATGTGCAAAAGGCCCAGGTCGCCCTGACCGCCGACCGCGAGCCTTCAGCGGCGCCCGGTACGGTGCGGGTGCGTCGGGGCGCAGAGCCTGAACCGGCCTCTGCCCGCGCCCAGACGGTCGAACGTCCCCACGCCCATCCGCACGGCCATGAGCACCGCCCCGCTTCTGCCGCTCAGCAGCCGGTCGTCGCCGGCAAGCCGGCCCATGTGCGCCACGTCCTGGCGGTGGCCAGCGGCAAGGGCGGGGTGGGCAAGTCGACCGTGGCGGTGAACCTCGCCGCCGCCCTGGCGCAGCTCGGCCTGCGCACCGGCCTGCTGGACGCCGACGTCTATGGCCCCTCGGTCCCGCAGATGACCGGCGCCAACAGCGAGCCCAAGTCGAGCGGCGGCAAGCTGCTGCCCCTGGAGGCCTGGGGTCTGAAGATCATGTCGATCGGCCTTCTGGTGGATGAGGCGGCGCCGATGATCTGGCGCGGGCCGATGGCGTCCTCGGCGCTGAACCAGCTGCTCAACGACGTGATCTGGGGAACAGAGGCCGAGCCGCTCGACGTGTTGGTGATCGACATGCCTCCCGGCACCGGCGACATCCAGCTGACCCTGGCCCAGCGCGTGACCCTGTCGGGCGCCGTGGTGGTATCCACGCCCCAGGACGTGGCCCTGATCGATGTACGGCGGGGGATCGCGATGTTCGAGAAGACCCATGTGCCGATCCTTGGCGTGATCGAGAACATGGCCTATTTCCCCGACCCCACGACCGGCGCGCCGATCGAGATTTTTGGCCGGGGCGGAGCCAGGAAGACCGCCGAGACCCTGGGCGCACCCTTCCTCGGCGAGATCCCCATCGATCCGAAGCTGCGCGAAGCCTGCGATGCGGGCCGGCCCTATGTGATCGCTGCTCCCGCCAGCCCGGCCTCCGTCGCCATCCTGGGCATGGCCGCCGAGGTTGCCGAGCGTCTCAGCCAGGGCGAGGGCCTGAAGCCCGCCCCGCGCATCGTGATCGAGGCTTAGCGGTTGCGCCGCATCCTTCTGGTCTTGTCTCTGCTGGCGGCCTGGCTGGCGGGCGCCGTCCCGGCCCTGGCCGACGAGGGCATGTGGACCTTCGACAACTTCCCCTCCGCCGCCGTGGCCAAGGCCTATGGCGTGACCATCGACCCGTTATGGCTGGACCATGTGCGCCTGTCCGCCGTGCGCCTGACCTCCGGCTGCTCGGCCGGGGTGGTCTCCGGCCAGGGATTGGTGATGACCAACCATCACTGCGTGGTCGATTGCGCGCAGTCTCTGTCCACCCCCGCCGAGGACAGGGTGAAGGGCGGCTTCCTGACGGCGAGCCGGACCGAGGAGCGCCAATGTCCCGGGCTGCAGGCTGAAATCCTGGTCGATATCTTCGACGTGACCCGTCGGGTCACCCCGCCCGACCAGGCGCCGGGCGGACGCCAGCGGGCGCGCGACGACGCCTGGGCCAAGGCTGAGAGCGACGGCTGTCCCGACCGTATCCACTACCGATGCCAGATCATCGCCTTCTACGGGGGCGGTCAGTACGCCCTCTATCGCTACCGCATCTATGACGACGTGCGCCTGGTGTTCGCACCGGAGTTCGCCACGGCCTTCTTTGGCGGCGATCCGGACAATTTCAACTTCCCCCGCTACGACCTCGATGTCGCCTTCCTGCGCCTCTACGAGGACGGCCAGCCGGCCGTCACACCCGAGCACCTGACTTGGAATCCCACGCCTCCCAAGGTGGGCGCCCCGGTGTTCGTGGCGGGCAATCCGGGCGGCACCGAGCGGCTGCTGACCGTTGCGCAGCTAGAGACCCAGCGCGATCTGGCCCTGCCGGTGGCCCAGCTGCAACGCTCGGAGCTACGCGGGCGGATGCTGCAGTACATGCAGGAGAGCGCCGAGCAGAAGCGGCTGACCGAGGCGCCGCTGTTCAACGTCGAGAACAGTTTCAAGGTCTATTCCGGGCGCCAGTTCACCCTAAGCGATCCCGCCTTCATGGAGATCAAGCGCCGCGAGGAGACCGATCTGCGCCGGCGAGTGGCGAACGATTCCCAGCTGCGCGCCACCATCGGCGACCCCTGGACCAAGATCGAGGCCGCGCAGAAGGCCTACGGCGAACTCTATCTGCCCTATCGCCAGCTTGAGGCGGGAGCCGGCAGCCTGTCGGAGCTGTTCACCGACGCCCGCACCCTGGTGCGCGCCGCCG
Source organism: uncultured Caulobacteraceae bacterium (assembly GCA_903929535.1). Classification (GTDB taxonomy): domain Bacteria; phylum Pseudomonadota; class Alphaproteobacteria; order Caulobacterales; family Caulobacteraceae; genus BOG-938. The sequence continues at coordinate 11,959 of CAIYVC010000152.1, forward strand.
CCGAGCGGACCAAGCCGCCGGGCGAGCGCCTTGCCGAATTTTCCGACGCCCGCCTGCCGCTGATCGGCAAGACCCTGCTGGACGACCACCCCATCGACGCGCGCCTGGAGGAACTCTACCTCGGCTTCTGGCTGTCCAAGACCCGCGAGGCCCTGACCAACGACGATCCAGACGTGCAGGCCATGCTGGGCCGTCAGTCGCCCGAGGCGCTCGCCGCCCTGCTGGTGAAGGGCTCCAAGCTGGCCGACCCGGCGGTGCGCCGGGCGCTGTGGGAAGGCGGCCAGACGGCGATCCTTGCCTCCGAAGACCCGATGATCCGCTTCGTTCTGGCCACCGACGCCCGCGCCCGCGACATCCGCAAGACCTGGGAGCAGCGGGTCTCCGCCCCCTCCGACACCGGGGCCGAACGGGTCGCCGCCGCCCGCTTCGCCGTCTATGGGCAGAAGGCCTATCCGGACGCCGGCTTCTCCTTGCGCCTGTCCTACGGCGCCGTCTCCGGCTGGACCGAGCGGGGCCGGGCCCAGGCTCCCTTCACCCGCATCTCCGGCCTCTACGAGCGCGCCACCGGCGCCGATCCCTACGCCCTGGCCCCGCGCTGGCTGGCCGCCAAGGATCAACTCAATGGCGACACGGTGCTGAACCTGACCACCACCAACGACATCATCGGCGGCAATTCCGGCTCGCCCCTGATCGACGCCAAGGGCCAGGTGGTCGGCGTGGTGTTCGACGGCAACATTCATTCGCTGGGCGGCGACTACGGCTACGACCCCGCCCTCAACCGCGCCATCTCGGTGTCCACCGCCGCCATCACCGAAGCGCTCGACAAAGTCTATGGCCGCCGCGAACTGCTCGCCGAACTGACCGGGAAATAGGCCGCACCCATACGGCCGCGTCCGTCCCTTGCGCCCGCGCCCGCCGCCCGCGATGGTGGTCCCTGGGAACCAAGGGGGCGGGATGTTTGGCTTCGGCTGGGAGAATGCGCAAAGCCTGATCGGCGTGGCTCTGTCCATGGCGGTCTGCTGGGCCTGGTCGGAGGACCGTCGGCGGTTCCCCTGGCGTCTGGCGATCGGCTCGATACTGGTGCAGCTGGCCCTGGTGCTGCTGCTGTTCGGCCTGCCCACGGCGCGGTCGGTGGTGCAGGGGCTCAACAGCGGCGTCGGCTCGCTCGCCGCCTCCACTCAGGAGGGCGTGCAGTTCGTGTTCGGCTACCTCGGCGGCGGGCCGCAGCCCTACGCCATCTCCAACCCCAACGCCCTGTTCGTGTTCGCCTTCGACGTGCTGCCTCTGATCATCGTCATCTCGGCCCTGTCGGCGCTGCTGTGGCACTGGGGCGTGCTGAAATGGGTGATGCGCGGCTTCGGCCTGGTGTTCCAGAAGACCATGGGCCTGGGCGGCGCCTCGGCCTTTTCGTCGGCCACAAACATCTTCCTGGGCAACATCGAGTGCGCCCTGGTGATCAAGGGCTACCTGCACAAGCTGACCCGCGCGGAACTGTTCCTGATGATCACCCTGGGCATGGCCACCGTGGCCGGCTCGACCATGATCGCCTACGCCACCATCCTGCACGCCACCATTCCAGACGCCGCGGCGCACGTGATCGCCGCTTCGGTGCTGTCGGCCCCGGCGGGCATTCTCCTGGCCCGGATCATGGTGCCCGAGCCTCCGGGCTATACCGGCGAGGACGCCGACTACGATCAACTGCTGAAGTACGAATCCACCATCGACGCCATCGGCACGGGGATCAGCGACGGGCTCAACATCGCGCTCAATGTCGGCGCCGCCCTGATCGTGTTCGTCTCCCTCATCGCCATCGCCAACGGTATTCTGGGCGTGCTGCCGCATGTGGGCGGAGCCGCGTTCAGCGTGCAGCGCATCCTCGGCTGGATATTCTCGCCCTTGGCCTGGACCCTGGGCATCCCCTGGAAGGAGGCCGCCACGGCGGGCAACCTGCTGGGCGTCAAACTGGTGCTGACCGAGATCATCGCCTTCATCGACCTGGCCAAGTCGCCGGAGCTGTCCGAGCGGACCCGGATCATCATGACCTACGCCCTGTGCAGCTTCGCCAACATCAGCTCGGTGGGCATCATCGCCTCGGGCATGAGCGTGCTGATGCCGGACCGCCGTCAGGAGATCATCGGCATGATGTGGCGCGCTCTGCTGGCCGGATTCCTGGCCACCTGCATGACCGCCGCCCTGGTCGGGGCTCTGCCGCGCAGCCTTTTCGGTATCGCCTAGCCGAACAGCTTAGCCGCCGTCTCCGCCACCAGCTTCCCCTGGAAGCGCGCGCCGTCCAGTTCGTTGGCGCTGGGCTGGCGGTCGCCCCGGCCGCCGGCGATGGTGGTGATGCCGTAGGGCGAGCCCCCGGTCACCTCCTCGTGCCCCATCTGGCCGGCGAAGCTGTAGGGCAGGCCGACGATGACGAAGCCGAAGTGCAGCATGTTGGTGATGATCGAGAACAGGGTCGTTTCCTGCCCGCCGTGCTGGGTGGCGGAGGATGAGAAGGCCGAGCCGACCTTGCCGTTCAGGACGCCCTTGCCCCACAGGCCCCCGGCCTGGTCGAGGAAGGCGGCCATCTGCGAGGCCATCCGCCCGAAGCGGGTCGGACAGCCGATGACGATGGCGTCGTAGAACTCCAGCTCCTCGATCTTGGCGATGGGCGCCGCCTGATCCAGCTTCATGTACGAGGCTTTGGCCCGTTCCTCGGGCACTGTTTCTGGCACGCGCTTGACGTCGACACTGGCGCCCGTTCCCCGCGCGCCCTCGGCCACCGCTTCGGCAAGCTGTTCGATGTGGCCATAGGAGGAGTAGTAGAGGACCAGAATCTTCGGCATGGGACGTGCTCCTGTCCGCCGACAACCCATCAGCGGGACCTTAAGTTCGCATGTCGCCCATCGAAGAGACAATCCTCGCCATGCTGGCGGACGTTCCCGCCGGCAAGAGCATCGACCCCGGCAAGGTCGCCCAAGCGGTACAGCCGGAACGCTGGCAGAAAGCCCTGGGTCAGGTCCGCTCGACCGCGATCGGCCTGGCGCGTCAGGGCAAGATCGTGATCCTGCGCCACAACAAGCCCGCCGACCCCGACACCTTCAAGGGCGTCTACCGCCTGCGCCTGCCGATGGACGGGGACTCGATCTCCGAATAGGCGACCCTATATTGGCCCGATGGCCCTGGACGCCCTTCTCGCCGACATCGCTGACTGCCGCGCCTGCGCCGGCGAGCTTCCCCACGCGCCGCGTCCGGTGGTGCGGGTGTTCCCCGAGACCCGTCTTCTGATCTGCGGCCAGGCCCCGGGGCGGCGCGTGCACGAGAGCGGCCTGCCGTTCGACGACCGCTCAGGCGACCGGCTGCGCGACTGGCTCGGTGTCGACCGCGACACCTTCTACGGCGACCACCGGATCGGCGTGGCCGCCATGGCCTTCTGCTTTCCCGGCACCAATCCCAAGGGCGGCGACTACCCCCCGCCCAAGCGTTGCGCCGAACTGTGGCGGCCCAAGCTGCTGGACCAACTGCCGAACGTTGAACTGACCCTGCTGGTGGGCGCTTATGCTCAGCGATGGAAGCTGCCGGAGGCGAACGGCCGATCGATGACCGAGACCGTGGCCCATTGGCGCGACTACACGCCCGGCTTCATCCCCATGCCGCATCCCTCCTGGCGCAACACCGCCTGGCTGAAGCGCAATCCCTGGTTCGAAGACGAGGTGGTTCCCTATCTGCGCCTGCGGGTGGCGGAGATGCTGGCGGCATGAGGCGGCGGACGCTGATCGCCTCGCTGGGTGCGGCGCTTAGCGGCTGCGCGCCCCTGGTGCAGAGGGCGCTGGCGCCCGAGTCGGGTTTCCGCGGCCCGGCCTTTTCCGGCGACCGCTTCGTCAGCTTCGACGGCGCCCGCCTGGGTCTCAGCACCTGGAAGCCCGAGAGCGAGCCTTGGGCGGTGATCATCGGGCTGCATGGCATGGACGACTACGCAGGCGCCTTCCACACGGCGGGTCCGTGGTGGGCGGGGCAGGGGATCGCCACCTATGCCTTCGACCAGCGCGGCTTCGGCCGCTCGCCCGAGCGCGGGGTCTGGCCCGGCGAGGACCTGCTGACGGAGGATCTGCGCACCGCCTGCGCCCTGGCCCGGCGCCTGCACCCCAAGGCGATCATCGCTGTGGCGGGCGAGAGCATGGGCGGGGCCGTGGCCATCGCCGCCTTCGCCTCGGATCGCCCGCCGGACGCCGACCGCCTGATCCTACTGTCGCCCGCGGTCTGGGGCTTCTCGCAGCAGCCGCTGCCCTACAACGCCATGCTGTGGGTCGCTTCTCACACCCTGCCGGCCTATGTCGCCACCCCGCCGCGGTTCCTGACCAACCGTATCTGGGCGTCGGACAATGTGCGCGAGCTGATCGCCATGGGGCGCGACGCGAACATGATCTGGGGCTCACGCTTCGACACCCTCTACGGCCTGGTGTCGCTGATGGAGACCGGCTGGCGCGACGTCGCTCAGTTGAAAGTCCCGACCGCCTACATGTACGGGGCTCACGACCAGATCATCCCCAAGGCCGCGTCGTTTTCCGCCGCCGCCCGCTTGAGGCCCCCCGGCCGGACGCTCTATTACGAGAAGGGTTGGCACATCCTGCTGCGGGACCTTCAGGCCGAGACGGTCTGGCGTGACACGGAGGCCTTCATCCGCAACCCCTCGGCGCCGCCGCCTTCCGGTGCGGGGCCGATACCGATAAAAGCGCCCAAGGCGTCCAAGACGCACGACCTTCCGCCCGGCGTGACTGCTGACGGCAAGATTCTTCTGGGAGAGACCTGATGGAATATCTGCACACCATGGTCCGGGTCACTGACCTCGACGCCTCGCTGGACTTCTACTGCAGCAAGCTGGGGCTGGTGGAGGTGCGCCGTCAGGAGTCCGAAAAGGGCCGCTTCACCCTGGTGTTCCTGGCCGCCTCGGCGGACGTGGCGCGCGGCAAGACCGACTTCACGCCCCTGGTGGAGCTGACCTACAACTGGGACGCGGAAAAGTATGACGGCGGGCGCAACTTCGGCCACCTCGCCTACCGGGTCGAGAATATCTACGAAACCTGCCAGAAGCTGCTGGACGGGGGCGTGACCATCAACCGCCCGCCGCGCGACGGCTACATGGCCTTCATCCGCTCGCCCGATAACATCTCCATCGAGCTCTTGCAAAAGGGCCACGCCCTGGCGCCGCAGGAGCCCTGGGCGTCGATGCAGAACACCGGCGTTTGGTAGCTACCTGCGTCCCTTGACGCCCTCGCGGCCCTGCAGGTTCGAGCCGGCGTTGGCCGGCAGGGGCAGGTAGCTCAGAGTCGCGGCCATGGCCCCGAGACCGACGGCGGCGAAGGGCAGCACGAAGTTGCCGGGCGCAAGCGGCGCCAGCCCGTGCGGCGCGGTGATCTGCTGGGACAGGCGCAGGGTCAGGCCGGCGAGAGTGATCCCGAGCGCCTGGGCGATCTGCTGCACCACGGACGTCAGGCTTGAAGCCTGGCTGACCGCTGTATCCGGGACATCCGCGAAGGCCAGGGTCGAGACCGAGGTCAGGTGGTTGGAGCGCAGGAAGCCGCCCAGCGCCAGGATGACGACGACCACCGCGATCGGCGTGGTCTCGCGCGCCCAGCCGGGCGCCATGATAACCAGACCGCCCAGCAGGCTGGTGGCGATCAGGGTGTTGCGGTAGCCGAACTTGCGCAGCAGGGCCTGGGCGCCGAAGCGGGCGCTGAGCGAGCCGACGGCGGCGGACATGGTCACCAGACCCGCCTTCAGCGGGCTCCAGCCGAGGCCGCCCTGCAGCAGCAGGGGCAGAAGGAAGGGCGTGGCGCCCAGCGTCATGCGCATCAGGCTGCCGCCGGTCTGGTTGACCCTGAGGGTGCGGGTCTTGAGCAGGCGCAGGTCCAGCACCGGACGCTGCATGCCCTTGGCGTGGCGCAGATAGGCCAGGGCGGCGCCGACGGCTATGGCCCAGGCGGCGATCTGAGCCCAGACGGGCAGGAGGTCCATGCCCAGGGCCTCGGCACCGATCATCATCGCGCTGATGGAGGTCGCGGCGAACAGGAAACCCAGGCTGTCGAACTTGCCCGGATGCGGCTGGCGCTTCCTCGGCACGAACCGGCGCACAGCGATCATCCCGGCGATGCCGACGGGAACGTTGATATAGAAGATCCACGGCCAAGTCGCGATGCTGAGGATGAAGCCTGAGAGGGGCGGACCGACGATGGGGCCGAGCATGGCCGGGGTGGTCAGCCAGACCATGGCCTTGAGCAGCTGTTCGCGCGGGTGCGAGCCGACCACGATGATCCGCCCGACCGGGGTCATCATCGCCCCGCCGGCGCCCTGCAGAATCCGAGAGGCCACCAGTTGGCTGAGCGAACCAGACAGGCCGCACAGCACCGAGCCCAGCAGGAAGACCGCCATGGCGGCCATGAACACCCGCCGCGCCCCGAACCGGTCCGCCGCCCATCCCGAGGCCGGCACGAACACCGCCAGGGCCATGATGTAGGCGGTCAGGCACAGCTTCAGATGGATCGGGTTGGTGTCGAACGCCTTGGCCAATGTCGGCAGGGCTGTCGACAGGGCGGTGGAGTCGATTGACTGCATGAACAGGGCGCTGGCCACCGCGAGGATGGCCAGGCGCGGACCCCAGGGCGACGGATTGGCCGCGATCCTGGCTTCTGCGGATTCGACTATGTCTTCGGAAGCGGAGGTCACCGCTTCAGGCTAGGCCCCGACGGGAGTCGGCTCAACGTTTGAGCGGCGGACCGAAGCTCTTTTCCTCGTCCGGCACGGCGGCGGGACCGGGAACCGGCGAGCGCCACATGTGCGCGCCGTTCTGTTGGGAGGGGGCCGAGCGCACGCGCCCGGACACATGCAGCGGCTGTTGCTGCGGTAAGCCGGTGTTCATCGCCATTTCTCGCGTTTCCAACCGTTTTTTACTTACGCGGCCGCCGAGCGGGGCGGACCGTCCATCATACGCACGTCGACCTTGACCGACATCTCACAAGATCGTGGATCGCCGACGATGCTGCCGGAGATCGGATAGGCTTCCTCGGGCGTGCGGGTCGCCCCGATGCTGATCAGGTCGGGAGATTCCACCAGCCCGTTGGTGGGGTCGAATTCCAGCCAGCCGAGGCCCGGCACGAACACGTCGCACCAGGCGTGGGTGGCGCTGGCCCCCTTGTACTCGCCCTCGCAATTGGGCCGGTCCTGGTTGGGCGAATAGAGATAGCCGGTGACGAAGCGGGCCGCGTAGCCCAGGCGGCGCAGGGACTCGATCATCAGCCAGGCGAAGTCGCGGCAGGTACCGGTGCGCCAGTAGAGGGTCTCCGATGGGCTCTGGGTGCCCAGGGCGTCGCGGACGCCGTACTGGAATTCGCTGTGGATCGCCCTGGTCAGCCGCTGCAGGAAATCCAGGGGCGACTCGTCCAACGGGCCCATGTGGCCGCGCACCCATTGCAGGACCGAGGAATCCAGATCCGTCACCGGCACGGTGAAAGGCTGCAGCACCGCGCGGTCGGCCAGGCTGTAGACCATCGGTATGGCGGTGTGGGGATTGTCGGCTTCGCGCGCCAGCATGGGCGCGGGATAGCGCTCGATGACCAGGTTGCTGACGATCTTCAGCTCGTCGGACTCGCCGCCCGGCTGATAGAGGCACAGGCAATTGCCCATGGCGTCGTAGACCCAGCGGGTGTCGCCCGGCGGCCATAGCTCCAGCGAGGCCTCGACAAGGCGGTCGGCATGGCTGTCGCGGGGCCGGATCATCAGCCGGTGCTGCCCGAATCCGACCGGCTGGCCGTAGCGGTACAGGGTCTCGTGGCGGATGCTCAAACGGGTCATTGACCGCCTAAATGCCTGGGTTCGGCGCCGGTTCCGCCGCTAACGACGGTATCTCATTGGCCTGACAGCCGAAATTGGTAATTGGCGCTGGACCGAACAAAACAAGAACAATAACCTGGAGCGATGCACGCCAGCCCTCAACTCAAGCAGAAGCTCGCCATTCTGAGCGATGCGGCCAAGTATGACGCATCCTGCGCATCATCCGGCGCTCCGGCGCGCAATTCGGTGGGTGGCAAAGGGGTCGGCTCCACCGAAGGCATGGGCATCTGCCACGCCTATGCGCCGGATGGCCGGTGCATCAGCCTGCTCAAGATCCTGCTGACCAACTTCTGCATCTACGACTGCGCCTATTGCGTGAACCGCATCTCGTCCAACACCCCGCGCGCCCGCTTCTCGGTGCAGGAGGTGATCGACCTCACGCTCGGCTTCTACAAGCGCAACTATATCGAGGGCCTGTTCCTGTCCTCGGGCATCATCCGCAGCGCCGACTACACCATGGAGGCTATGGTGCGGGTGGCTCGGGGCCTCAGGTTGGATCACGATTTCCGTGGCTACATCCACCTGAAGCTGATCCCCGAGGCCAGCCCCGAGCTGGTGGTTGAAGCGGGTCTCTATGCCGACCGGGTGTCGATCAACGTCGAGCTGCCGCGCGACGCCAGTCTGCGCGCCCTGGCGCCGGAGAAGGACGCCGGCCAGATCAAGAAGGCCATGGGCGCGGTGCGTCTGGGCATCGAGGAGCGCGCCGAGGACCGCAAGGGCAGGGGCAAGGTCAAACCGCCCGCCTTTGCCGCCGCGGGCCAGAGCACCCAGCTCATCGTCGGCGCCGATCAGGCCAGCGACGACGAAATCCTCGGCAAGAGCGAGACGCTCTACGGCGGCTACCGCCTGAAGCGGGTCTACTATTCCGCCTTCAGCCCGATGCAGGACGGCTCCAAGGCCCTGCCGCTGGCCCGCCCGCCACTGATGCGTGAGCACCGGCTTTATCAGGCCGACTGGCTGCTGCGCTTCTATGGGTTCGGGCGGGGCGAGATCACCTCCGGCCTGCCCGGCGGCATGCTCGATCTGGCCGTCGATCCCAAGCTGGGATGGGCCCTGGCCAACCGGGGGCGGTTCCCCGTCGACGTCAACCGGGCGGACCGCGAGGCCCTGCTGCGGGTGCCGGGGCTGGGCGTGTCGAGCGTCGACCGGCTGCTGGCGGTGCGGCGGCAGAAGCGGGTGCGGCTGGAGGACGTGCGGCGTCTGTGCAAGGCCATCGTCAAGGTCAGACCCTTCATCGTCACCGAGGACTGGTCCCCCGGCGCCCTGACCGACAGCGCCGACCTGAAGGCGCGCCTGACCCCCGCCGTCCCGGCCGAACCGCGCCAGCTCTCCTTGTTCTGATGCCCACGGTGCGGCTGGATGGCGAAACGGACTTCGACGGCTGGCGCACGGCCGCCCGGCGCCTGCGCGCCGCTGGCGTACCGCCCGAGGCGGTCACCTGGTCGACCGAGAGCGAACTGTTCGCCGACGAAATCGAGGCCGCGCCGGGCGCCTCTGCTGTCACAGCCCCAGCCGCCTTCGTCGATCTGGCCCGCGATGTCGTGCTGCACCGCTCGCCATCCCGCTGGGACGCCCTCTACCGTCTGCTGTGGCGGCTGAAGGACGAGCCGCGCCTGCTGGCCCTGGCCACCGACGAGGACGTGCAGCGGGCGGTCCATCTGCAGCGCGAGGTGTCGCGCGCCTCGCACAAGATGAAGGCCTTCGTGCGTTTCAGGGATGTCCCGCATCCCGAGGGCGAGGCCTTCGCCGCATGGTTCGAACCGCCGCACCGGGTGCTGGAGAAGACCGCGCCCTTCTTCGTGCGCCGCTTCACGGCCATGCGCTTCTCGATCCTGACCCCGGACCTGTGCGCTCATTGGGACACCCGGACCCTGTCCTTCACGCCCGGCGAGGACCGCGCCTCGATCCCGCCGCCCGACGCCCTGGAGGAGGCCTGGACCCTCTACTACGCCTCCATCTTCAACCCGGCCCGGTTGAAGGTGCGGATGATGTGCAAGGAGATGCCCAAGCGCTATTGGCGCAACCTTCCCGAGGCGGCGCTCATTCCCGACCTGATCGAGAAGGCCGCCACGAGGACCACCGCCATGGTGCACGCCGATCCCGCGCAGACCCGCCGCCGGGTCGCCGGTCGTGCGGAGGCCAAAGCTGATCCTGCACCTTCTACAAACGACACGGCGCCCGCTTCGCTTGGGGCCATCGCCGACCTGATCCAGGGATGCCGTCGCTGCGACCTCTGGCGCGACGCCACCCAGGGTGTGCCGGGGGAGGGGCCGCACGATGCGCCCCTGATGGTGGTGGGCGAGCAGCCGGGCGATCAAGAGGATCTGGCAGGGCGCGCCTTCGTCGGGCCGGCGGGCGGGGTGTTGGACCGCGCTTTCGCGGAGGCGGGCGTGGACCGGGCCAGGCTCTATCTGACCAATGCCGTCAAGCACTTCAAGCACGAGCCGCGGGGCAAGCGCCGCCTGCACAAGACGCCGAACGCGGGCGAGGTGAAGGCCTGCCGCTGGTGGCTGGACAGCGAGCGAAGCCTGCTGCGGCCGCGCGTGATCATGACGCTGGGGGCGACCGCCGCGGCGGCGGTGATCGGCAAGCCGACCCCGGTGTTGAAGGCGCGGGGCCAGGCCATTCTGCTGGACGATCAGAGCCAGGCCATCGTCACCCTGCACCCCTCTTATCTGTTGCGTCTGCCCGACGAGGCGGCCAAGGCGGAGGGGTTCGCCATGCTGGTGGAGGATGTGCGGACAGCGGCGAAATTAGCCGGGCTTTGATGCTAGGCTGGCCGCATGACGATCGGCTTCTTCACCCACTCCGACATGCTCGACCACCGGCCGGGCGACGGCCACCCCGAATGCCCCGAGCGGTTGGCTTCGGTGACGGCGGCGCTCAGCGATGCGTCAGACCTCGATCTGGAAACGCTGGAGGCCCCGATGGCCGAGGCGGCGGATCTGGCCCTAGTGCATCCGCAAAGCTACATCGAGACGGTGTTCGCCACGGCTCCATCCACCGGCTTGGCCTTCATCGATCCCGACACCTCCATGTCGCCGGGCAGCCTGATCTCGGCCCGACGCGCGGCGGGGGCGGTGGTGCAGGCGGTGCGTGATGTCGCCGCCGGCAAGATGGACCGGGCCTTCTGCGCCGTGCGCCCGCCCGGGCATCACGCCACGCCCGACACCTCGATGGGTTTCTGCATCTTCTCCAACGTCGCCATCGCCGCGCGCGCGGCGCAGCTGGCGGGGCTGAAGCGGGTGGCGGTGGTCGACTTCGACGTGCACCACGGCAACGGCACCCAGGCCGCCTTCGAGCAGGACGGCGATCTGATGCTGGCTTCGGTGCACCAGAGCCCGCTCTATCCGGGGTCAGGCGCGGCGCACGAGACGGGGGTCGGCAACATCGTCAACCGGCCCGTGGCACCTTACGCCCCACGCGAGGCTTGGCGCAGGGCGTTCGGCCAGCTGATGGAGGAGGTCGACGGCTTCAAGCCCGACCTGATCCTGATCTCCGCCGGCTTCGACGCCCACGCCCGCGACCCCTTGGCTCAGCAGCAGCTGGAGCACGAGGACTTCGCCTGGGCTACCCGCGCCATCCTGTCGGCGGCCCGCGCCCACTGCGGCGGGCGGGTAGTGTCGTCGCTGGAGGGTGGCTACGACCTGCAGGCGCTGGGCCAATCGGCCCTGGCCCATGTGCGGGCATTGCAGCAGGCCTAGTCGTCTTCCCTGTCGTTCTTGTCGCGCTTGATCTTGCCGTCCGGCGTGGTGATCGAGCCGATGCCGCTGATGTGCGAGCGCAGGCTGGCCGGCTTGGTCAGCAGGCCCACGTGGCCGGCCCCGGAGATCGAAATGTCGGCGGACTGCTTGGCGTCGGCGGTGGCGGACCCCGCGCCGGAGATGTCCAGCTTCAGGTCGTCGACCGGCATCGCCGCCAGATCCAGATGGCCGGCCCCCGAGACATTGATGCGCGCCTGCTTGGCGCGGCCCACGGCTCGAATGTGGCTAGCCCCTGAGACGGTCAGCTCCAGGCTGTCCTGATCGTAGTTGGTCAGGGTCAGGTTCTCTTCGCCGCTCAGGAAGAAGGCGTGGGTGTTGGGGCTGGTGATGGTGATGTGGATCATCGCGTCGTCATTGTCCGAGAAGTTCCAGCGGATGTCCGAGCCGGTCAGGGTGTCGCCGTCCAGCGCCATGCGGTCGACCCGGTTCTTGGGCCCGGTGACGGTGAACTTGGGCGTCGGGCCCTGGATGTAGCTGACGATGGCGGCCGAGTTGTCGATGTGCAGGGTTTCGGAGCCCTTCCACGGCAGGTCGCGCGTCGCCACGGGGCCGTCCTCGTCGCCGATGACGATCTTGCCGTGACGGTGCTTGCCGAACACCGAGCCCAGTCCGCCCATGGCGCTTAGGACGCTGAAGCAGACGATGCTGACGATGGCCCCGGCGGCCACGAGGATGAGAAGTCGGCGGATCATGGCGTTCTCCTCCCTCTAGGCGGTCGCGGGTTGCATCAGGCGGACGTGGAAGCGTCCGTAGCGGATCAAGAGGTTGGTTAGGCCAATGCCGCACAGCGACACCAGCGCCCCCAGCGACAGGCCGCCGGCGAAGAAGCCGATCCCGCCCAGCACGCCCTTGAAGAAGCCTCCGCTGACGATGCCGTGGAAGGGCGACACCAGCAGGAAGACGATGCCCGCCACGACGAAGGCGGCGGCGACGCAGGCGGCGGCGAACATCACGCTGATCACCACCAGCAGCACCGGGAACAGGATCAGCACGTCGATGGCGCCAAGGCTGAGGATGGCCAGGATGGCGGCGGCGGCGGCCGACACGCTGCGCTCCTGATCCCACCGCTTCAGTCCGGCCTGGGCGCGCAGCTCACGCGCCAGCCGGGACGGTTCGCCCAGGCCTGCCGCGATGTCCTCTTCGCTGCGGCCTGCCGCGCGGCCCTCGTCGAAGTGGCTGGCGTAGTCGGCGACGATCTCGTCGGCGACCTTGGCGGGCACGCCGCGCAGATGCGTGCGCAGAGCGGCGAGGAAGGCGTCGCGCTTCATCACCCGTCTCCCAGGATGGCGTTCACCGCACGGGAGAAGTTGGTCCAGTCGGACTTCTGATTGATCAGACTCTGCCGTCCGGTTTCGGTCAGGCGGTAGTATTTGCGCGGCGGTCCCGAGGGCGATTCGGACAGGTAGGTGGCCACCAGCCCCTCGTCCTGCAGCCGGCGCATCAACGGATAGATAGTGCCTTCTCCCATTTCGATCCCCTCCGCCAGCTGGCTGGCGATGTCATAGGCGTAGCCGTCCCCACGGCTGAGGAGGGCAAGCACGCAAAGCTCGAGCACGCCCTTCTTCAGCTGGATTGGAATGGAGTCGGCCATCAGTGCTCCCTTGGTGTGGAGGGGTTGTGCCACATGCTATCGTGCAACGCAAGGTACCTTTTGACGCATGAGAGCTGGGGTTTCTTTCTGCGCTACCGCCTTCGGCTGCTTGAGCGCGTTTGTTCCCTTCGCTTGGACCCTGGCCTAGAATGAATCGTTCCCGCCTTCAGACCTGGAAAGTTTCATGCCCGAGTCGGCCGACATCGCCACCCTGTCCTTCGAGCAGGCCCTCGCGGAGCTGGAGACCATCGTCCAGGAACTGGAGTCCGGTCAGGCCCCGCTGGAGCGCTCC
>CAIYVC010000153.1 GCA_903929535.1 uncultured Caulobacteraceae bacterium
CGAACCTGATCGGCGGCGCCAGCCTTGGACACGCGCCAGTGGGCCCCAGCACGGGCCGCCACCTGAGGACTGTGGGTCACCACCAACACCTGCCCCTCGCGGGCCAGCCGCTTCAGCCTCTGGCCGACCGCGTCGGCCACCGCCCCGCCGACCCCCTGGTCCACCTCGTCGAAGATCATCAGCGGCGCCGCGCCCGAACCGCGCCCGGCCAGGGCCGCCTTCAACGCCAGGGCGAAACGGGCCAGCTCGCCGCCTGAGGCGATGGCGCCCAGACCGCCGAACGGCGCTCCGGCGTTAGTCGAGACCTCGAATTCCACCCGATCCAGCCCCGTGGGCCCGGCCCGCTCTTCCGGCAGGGCCTCGACCGCGACCCGCAGCCGTGCGCGCTCCAGCTTCAGCGCCGGCAGCTCGGCGTTGACCGCCTCGGCGATGCGTTCAGCCGCGGCGGCGCGCAGGGCCGACAGGGCGCGGGCCGCCTCGAAATAGGCGGCGCGGGCGGCGGCGGCGCGGGTGTCCGCCTGCTTTTGTGCCTCCGCCCCATCCTCGATGCCGTGCAGGAGCCGAGCGATCCGCGCCCGTTCGTCGGGCAGCAGCTCCACCGCCACGCCCAACTTGCGGGCCAGGGCGCGTAGGGCGAACAATCGCTCCTCGGCCTTCTCCAACCGGTCGGGCTCGAAATCCAGGGCGCTGGCCGCCGCGTCGATGGCGGCGGACGCCTCCTGCGCCTCCACCAGAGCCCGGTCGACCGCCTCGCTGGCCTGTACGATCAGACGCACCGGCGGGCTCTGTTCGGTGGCGCCGGCCTGCAGGGCGCGCTCGCGGGCCCGCTCCAAGGCCCGGAAGGCCTGGGCCAGACGGTTGTTGAGCGCTTCACCCGAGAAGGCTTCTTGCGCCGCCGCGATATCGCTCAGCGCCTTTTCCGCCGCCCCCAGCAGGGCCCGCTCCTCGGCCAGGGCCGTTTCCTCGCCTGCTTTGGGATCGAGCCTGTCCAGTTCCGCCAGCCGCAGCGCCAGCTCGTCCCGCTCGGCCAGGGCGGCGGCGGCGTCGCGGCGCAGGGCCTCAGCCGCCTCACGCGCCTCGCGCCAGATCGTCCAGCCCTTGGCGACACCCTCCACGGCCCGTTCCGCCCCGGCGTAGAGGTCCAGCAGCGGACGATGGGTGCGTGCATCCAGCAGGCCCACGGTCTCGTGCTGGCCGTGCACCTCGATCAGCATCTCGCCGAGCTCACGCAGCACCGCCACGCTGACCCCCTGGTCGTTGACGAAGGCGCGCGAGCGGCCGTCCGCGGCCAGCTGGCGGCGCAGCACCAGATCCTCGTCGCGTTCGAAGGCGACGCCCTTGTCTTCCAGATAAGCCCAGACGGCGTGATTGGGCGGCGGCGCGAAGACGGCGGTGGCGGTCGCCTGCGGACGGCCCCGGCGGACCAGGCCCGCCTCGGCCCGCGCGCCCGTGGCCAGGCCCAGGGCGTCCAGGATGATGGACTTGCCCGCGCCGGTCTCGCCGGTAAGCGCGGTCAGGCCGGGCCCGATCGAAAGATCCAGCGTCTCGATCAAGACGACGTCGCGAATGCCAAGGCCGATCAGCATGGGGCCAGGATGGCGGCGAATCCTCTCCGGCTCAATGCCGGCGGCAGCGTTAGGCCCCAGTCTTAAGCAGTCGGCGGCTTCAAGACGCTGCGGTGCAGGCTCGGCAGCTTCATGACCAGGCCGTGCTTGCGCTGCCCGATCGGGACCACGGCGGGCTGCAGACCCTTGCCGGACATCAGGTCGTAGGCGTCAGAATACCAGCCGTCGCCAGGGTAGTTGAAGCCCAGGACCGCGGCGTTGCGCTTGGCTTCCTCGTTCAGGCCCAGGGTCAGATAGGACTCCACCAGGCGGTAGAGGGCCTCGGCGGTGTGCGACGTGGTCTGGTAGCGGTCGATCACCACCTTGAACCGGCCGATCGCGGCCAGGGGCTCGTTGGCGCGCAGATAGTAGCGGCCCACGGCCATTTCCTTGCCGGCCAGCTGGTCGTTGACCATGTCGATCTTCAGCTTGGCGTCGATAGCGTATTCGGTAGTCGGATAGCGGCGCACCACTTCGCGCAGGGCGCTCAGGGCCTGTTCGGTCGCGGCCTGATCGCGCCCGACGTCGATGATCTGTTCGAAGTAGCAGATGGCCTTGATGTAGTAGGCGTAGGAGGCGGAGGGGCTGCCCGGATAGAGCGAGACGAAGCGGTCGGCATCGGCGCGCGCGTCGTCGTAGTCGTTGGCTTCGTAGTGGGCGTAGGCCGTCATCAGGATCGAGCGGCGCGACCATTCCGAATAGGGGTGCTGACGCTCCACTTCCTGGAAGTATTCCACCGCCTCGACCCAGCGGCGGTCGTCCAGGCGCGAGGCGCCGGCGGAGTAGATCAGCTCGACGGGGCGTTCCTGGAACGCCAGCTGCGGCTTGTCCTTCTTGCGGCCGATGCAGCCCGACAGCGCCACGGCGCAGACCGCGGCCAGCAGGATGGTCTTGGAAACGGCGCTGAATTTCTTAGACACGCGGATGCACCTCGAAAGAGACCCCAGTCCCTTGGATAGGAGCTTCTACACCAGCCCGCAGGCGGCGCAAATGCGACCTAGAGGTCTTTAGACCGCTTCGGCCAGGGTCGCGTTCAGCGGGGCCAGGCGCCAGGCGTCGGGACGGGCCAGCAGAGCGCGCACGGCCATGTTGTTCAGGGCGTGGCCGGCGTACAGGCCTTCGAAGCGGCCGATCACGGGCGCGCCCAGCACATAGAGGTCGCCGACCGCGTCCAGCGCCTTGTGGCGGACGAACTCGTCGGGGCGGCGCAGGCCTTCGGGATTGAGGATCCGGTCGCCGTCGATCACCACGGCGTTTTCCAGCGATCCGCCCCGCGCCAGACCCGCTTCGCGCAGGGCGTTCACTTCGCTGAGGAAGCCGAAGGTGCGGCAGTCGGCCAGTTCACGGCGGAAGCTGGCTTCGTTGACCGTCATGTCCACCCGCTGGCGGCCGATCACCGGCGTCGGGAAGGCGATTTCGAAGGCCACTTCGAAGCGGTCGCTGGGCGACAGACGCACCCACTTGTCGCCTTCGGTCACTTCGACGGTGTCGAGGATTTCGATGTACTGGCGCTCGGCTTCCTGCAGCCGGCGGCCGGCGCGGTCGATCAGTTGGATGAACGGCAGGGCCGAACCGTCCATGATCGGCACTTCGGGGCCGTCGATCTCGATGATGGCGTTGTCGACATCCAGCGCCGCCAGGGCGGCCATCAGGTGCTCGATGGTGGCCACCTTCACGCCCGATGCGTTCTCGATGACGGTGCAAAGGCGCGTGGGGGTCACGGACTCGGCGCGGGCGCGTACGCGGTTGTCGCCCTGAAGATCGGTGCGGACGAAGACGATGCCGGTGTTGACAGCCGCCGGGCGGATCGAGACCCTGACCCGCTGGCCGGAATGGACGCCGACGCCGGCGCAGGACGCCGGGCCCGCCAAGGTATGCTGATACGACAACGACAAGGCCTTAGGCCCTTTCTCTGCACACGGGTCAGCCGCCAAGCCGACCCTACTCGTCCCCAAGCTATGGTTTAGACGCAGTGCAGCATAAGGCCAAAACACATCCTGTTTCGGAATGTTTCGGGGCTAAACGTCCGATTAATAGGCGTTAATTCGCCAGACGGCGGAGGAAGGCCGGGATGTTCAGATCCTCGCCCTCGTCGCTGCGCGGTTCTTCCGCCAGCTGGGTGTTGCCGACCGAACGGGCCTGCACCACGGGCGCGGCGGCAGAGGCCGCCGGACGCGCTTCGGGAGCGGGTTCGCGGGCCATCGGCGCGGGCGCGGAATGCGGGGCCGCTTCGTAGCGCTGGCGTCCGCCGCCGAACAGGCTCAGCCAGCCGCCCTTCTGCTGCTGACGGCGATCGTCACGCATTTCCGGGAACAGCGGCTCGTCTTCGTGATGGGTCTCGGCTTCCAGGCTGGCCACCGGAGCGACCGTCTTGGGCTCGAACATATCGGCTTCGATCAGGTCCGGCTGCACCGCGGTCAGGATGGGCTCAGGCGCGGGCGCGATTTCGACCGGCTGCTCGAACGCCCAGCCGTGATCGTCCTCAAGTGAGGCGGCCAGCGGAGGCGCTTCGAACATATCAAGCTCTTCGAAGGCGGCGACAGGCGTGGGCGCGGCTTCAGCCATCACGGGCTCGGCCACAACCGGCTCGGCGGCCTTGGATTGGCCGGCGTCGCCCAGGCGGCGCGGCGGGGCGCCGACCGAACGGATCGTGCGCGGCTCCATCGCCGTCATGGCCGAACCGTCCATGCCGGTGGCGACTACCGACACGCGGATCTTGCCATCCAGAGACGGATCGAAGGCGGCGCCGAAGATGATGTTGGCTTCCGGATCGACCTCGGCGGAGATTGCGTTGGCCGCTTCATCGACTTCCAGCAGGGTCATGTCCAGGCCGCCGGTCACATTGACCAGCACCGCCTTGGCGCCCTTCAGCGAAATCTCGTCCAGCAGCGGATTGGCGATGGCGTTCTGGGCGGCCATCAGGGCGCGGTCCTCGCCGGTCGCCTCGCCGGTGCCCATCATCGCCTTGCCCATCTCGGTCATCACCGTGCGGACGTCGGCGAAGTCGAGGTTGATCAGGCCGGGCAGCACCATCAGGTCGGTGATCGAGCGCACGCCCGAATGCAGCACCTGGTCGGCCATGCCGAAGGCCTCGGCGAAG